>CAZDTG010000035.1:0-33041 GCA_964508005.1 uncultured Steroidobacteraceae bacterium | reverse complement strand
TGGTGCCGCGCGAGAACGAGGCGATCAACGAGATCTGGATCGCCGATCGCGATCGGTTCAGCTACGAAGGCATCTACAGCCCTGACCGTCTGCAGCGTCCCCTGGTCCGCAAGGGCGAGGAGTGGGTGGAGACGGACTGGGAAACGGCGCTTGGCAAGACGGCGGAAGGGTTGCAACCCCGGGCTGCGCGCCTCGGTGTGTTGGCGAGCCCTTCGAGCACCCTCGAGGAGCTCTATCTGGCCGGGCGCATCGCGCGCGGCCTGGGCTCGAGCAACATCGACCATCGCCTGCGCCAACGCGATCTGCGCGACCAGGGCGCGGACCCCGTATTCCCGAGTCTGGGGATGAGTATCTCCTCGATCGACACCCTCGGCTCGTTGCTCGTCATCGGATCCCACCTGCGGCGCGAACTGCCGGTTCTGGCTCACCGCGTCCGCAAGGCGGCGCGCAAGGGCACCCGGGTCGCGATGCTCAATCCGGTGCGCTTCGACTACAAGTTTCCGATTGCGGCTTACCTGGCGTCCGCGCCCGCAAAACAGGTCGCCGACCTTGCCGCCATCCTGGCCGTCGCCGCGGAGAGCGCCGGCAAGGCCGTGCCGGAGAACGTCGCTGCGATCGTGCGTGACTCGCGGATCGAGGATTCTCACCGCGCGCTGGCGGGAGCATTGGCCAGCGGCGAGCAGCGGGCCATTTGGCTCGGCGCGCTCGCCATCCGCCATCCCGCGTTTGCGGATTTGCGCGCTCTGGCGGCCGCGCTCGCCCAGGTCACCGGCGCGACGTTGGGTGTGCTTGCGGAGGGTGGTAACGCCGCCGGGGCCTATCTGGCCGGCGCCGTCCCGCATCGTGAGATCGCCGGCAAGCCGGCTCCGCAGCCCGGCCTGTCCGCGGTGGAAATGCTGCAGCAGCCGCTGCAGGCGTACCTGCTGTTTGGTGGGGTGGAGCCCTGGGCGGACACGCTGGATGCGAATGCGGCTCGCGCGTTGGGCAAGGCGGAGTGCGTCGTCGCGATGACGCCGTTCGTCTCCGACCAGTTGAAAAAAGTCGCGCACGTCATCCTGCCCATCGGCACGTTCGCGGAGACTTCCGGAACCTACGTCAACATGGAGGGGCTGTGGCAGAGCCAGGCCGGCGCTGCCGCCGCGGTCGGCGAGGCGCGTCCGGGTTGGAAGGTGCTGCGCGTTCTGGGCAACATGTTGAATCTCCCGGGCTTCGAGTACCAGTCGTCCGAGGATGTCCGCGAGGAATTGCGCAAGGCTTGCAGCCTGGCGGCCGGCGCAGGAGCTGCGGCGACGCTGTCCGACATACCGCTCGAGCCGGCGCCCTACACAGGCAGTCATCCGGTACGCACCTCCGCCGCGGCGGGCGGGGCGTTGATCGACCTGCCGATGTATCAGATCGACGCGCTGGTGCGCCGGGCACCCTCGCTGCAAAAGACCCGCGAAGGCCGCACGCCCGCGGCAACGTACTGACGGGAAGGACGGGATCGAGTGCAAGCCCTCTCAACCGCGTGGTTCTCGCTGCCCGACTACGGCCGGGCCACTGTCTGGATTCTCGTGATCACGGTCGCGCTCATCATCTCGGTGGCGCTGCTCACGCTCGTCGAGCGCAAGGTCATCGGCTGGATGCAGCTGCGCCGCGGCCCGAATCGCGTGAGCATCTTCGGCCTGTTCCCGGGGCTCGGCCAGCCGTTCGCCGATGTGGTGAAGCTGCTCCTGAAGGAAGTGGTCATCCCGGCGCGAGCCAACAAGTTGCTGTTCCGGATCGCGCCCATGATCACCCTCATCCCGGCTTTCGCGGCGTGGGCGGTGATCCCGCTGTCTCCCGAGGTGGTGGTGTCCAAGGCCGACGCCGGGCTGTTGTATCTGCTGTCGCTCACCTCGATGGGAGTCTACGGCGTCATCATCGCCGGCTGGGCCGCCAACTCGAAGTACGCCTTCCTGGGCGCCATGCGCTCGGCCGCGCAGATGGTCGCGTATGAGATCGCGATGGGCTTCGCCCTGGTCGGCGTTCTGATGGCCACACGCAGCATGAATCTCGGCACGATCGTCAACATGCAGGCCGGCGGCCCATTCTCGTGGAACTGGCTGTGGCTGTTCCCCCTGTTCGTCGTGTACTTCATCTCGGGGGTTGCGGAGACGAACCGCGCTCCGTTCGACGTGGCGGAGGGCGAGTCCGAGATCGTCGCCGGCTTCCACGTCGAGTATTCCGGCATGGCGTTCGCGCTGTTCTTCCTCGCCGAATACGCCAACATGATCCTGATCTCGGCGCTCACCGCCGTGTTCTTCTTCGGCGGGTGGCTCTCCCCGTTCCAGGGATATCCGGTGATCGGCGACACGTTCCTGGGCGCGCCCAGCTTCCTGTGGCTGGGCATCAAGATCAGCGTGTTCCTGTTCCTCTTCCTGTGGTTCCGGGCCACGTTCCCGCGCTACCGCTATGACCAGATCATGCGACTGGGCTGGAAGGCGCTGATTCCGGTGACGCTCGTGTGGATCGGGGTCGAGATGGTGCTTTCCGCGTACCGGATCGGCCCCTGGTCGCATTGAAGGAGGCAAGGCAATGGCTCTCAATCCACTCAAGACCTTTCTTCTGCCCGAGTTGCTCAAGGGCATGAGCGTGACCGCCCGGACGTTCTTCGCGCGCAAGTACACGCTCAACTATCCCGAAGAGAAGACTCCGCAGTCGCCGCGCTTCCGCGGCCTGCACGCGCAGCGCCGCTACGCAAACGGGGAAGAGCGCTGCATCGCCTGCAAGCTCTGTGAGGCGGTGTGCCCGGCTGTGTGCATTACGATCGACTCCGACGTGGCTCCGGACGGCACGCGCCGGACGACGCGCTATGACATCGACCTGTTCAAGTGCATCTACTGCGGCTTCTGCGAGGAGGCCTGCCCCGTGGATGCGATCGTCCTGACCCGCATCCATGAGTACCACATGGAGCATCGGGGCGAGAACATCATGAGCAAGGATAAGTTGCTCGCCGTAGGGGAACGCTACGAGGCCATGATTGCGGCCGACAAGGCCGCGGACGCGCCATACCGGTGAATTTTGCAATGCAGCCCTCCGAACGGCGCGCAGCGCCGCCAGCTGTACGGCGGCGCTTCGATCCCGTAGAAAGTTGGCCCTGGGCCTAAAACAATCGCTAAGGGGACCCTCACGGTGTTAGTGGAGATTCTGTTTTACGTCTTCGCGACCATCCTGGTCGCCGCGGCGCTGGGCGTGATCGTCTCGCGCAATCCGGTGTATTCCGCGCTGGCGCTCGTGCTGTGCTTCGTGACCTCGGCCGCGATCTGGCTGCTCCTCCAAGCGGAGTTCCTGGCCGTCGTGCTCGTGCTGGTGTACGTGGGCGCGGTCATGGTGTTGTTCCTGTTCGTCGTGATGATGCTCGACATCGATCTGGATGAGCTGCGGTACGGCTTCACACGCTTCGCGTGGCTCGGCTGGCTCACCGCGCTCGCGGTCATCATGGAGATCGCAGGAGTCGTCTGGGCGCGCGGCGGTCTCGGCATCGACGCGACGAAGGGTGGGGCGGACATGCCGGCCGACTACAGCAACACTCTCGAGCTGGGTCGCGTGCTGTACACGCAATACGTTTACCCGTTCGAGCTCGCAGCCGTACTGCTGCTCGTCGCGATCGTGGCTGCGATCGCCCTCACCATGCGCGGCCGGGCCGGACACAAGGTTCAGGACATCTCCAAACAGGTCGCCGTGCGGGCCGCGGACCGGATCCGTATCGTGAAGATGGATGCGGAGAAACGCTCATGATTTCGCTCGCGCACTTGCTGACGCTGTCAGGGATCCTGTTCTCGCTGTCGGTGGCGGGCATCTTCTTGAATCGCAAGAACGTCATCCTGCTGCTGATGTGCGTCGAGCTGCTGCTGCTCGCGGCGAACTTCAATTTCATCGCCTTCTCGCGCTATCTGGGCGACATCCATGGCCAGGTGTTCGTGTTCTTCGTGCTCACCGTGGCGGCGGCGGAATCGGCGATCGGGCTGGCGATCCTCGTGGTGCTGTTCCGTGAGCGGCGCAGTATCAACGTCGAAGACCTGAATACCCTGCGGGGCTGAGTGCGAACATGAATCCGACCGTGCTGGTTCTCATCCCCCTGTTGCCGCTGGTCGCCGCTTTCCTGGCCGGCGTTTTCGGGCGGGTCATCGGGCGCGCCGGCGCCCACACCGTCACCATCGCCGGTGTGGCCGTCTCCTGCGCTCTGTCCATCTACGTGCTGAAGCAGATCTACTGGGATGGCGTGCCGGCGTACAACGGCCCCGTTTACACCTGGCTCATCAGCGACGGGATGAAGATGGACGTCGGCTTCCTCATCGACCGCCTGACGGCATTGATGATGGTGGTGGTCACGTTCGTGTCGCTCTGCGTGCACGTCTACACGATCGGATACATGGCCGACGATCCCGGCTACCAGCGCTTCTTTGCGTATATCTCGCTGTTCACCTTCTCGATGCTCATGCTCGTGATGGCGAACAACTTCATGCAGCTGTTCTTCGGGTGGGAAGCGGTGGGCGTGGTCTCCTATCTGCTCATCGGCTTCTGGTACACGCGCCCGAGCGCGATCTTCGCGAGCATGAAGGCGTTCATCGTCAATCGCATCGGCGATTTCGGCTTCGTTCTCGGCATCGCGGGTATCGCCTATTTCACCAACTCGCTGAGCTACACGGACGCTTTCGCCGCCGCTCCGAGGATCGCCCAGGCGGTCATCCCGATGACCTCGAGCTCGGGCGTCGAGGCGCTGACGCTCATCTGCATCTGTCTGTTCGTCGGGGCGATGGGTAAATCCGCGCAGGTGCCGCTGCACGTGTGGCTGCCGGACTCGATGGAAGGTCCGACCCCGATCTCCGCGCTCATCCACGCGGCCACCATGGTGACCGCCGGCATCTTCATGGTGGCGCGCATGTCGCCGCTGTTCGAGTACTCGGAAACGGCTTTGTCGTTCGTGCTCGTGATCGGAGCGACCACGGCCTTCTTCATGGGCTTGCTCGGTGTCGTCAACAACGACATCAAGCGAGTCATCGCGTACTCGACGCTTTCGCAGCTCGGCTACATGACCGTGGCGCTCGGGGTGTCCGCGTACGGGGCCGCGATCTTCCATCTGATGACCCACGCGTTCTTCAAGGCACTGCTGTTCCTCGCTGCCGGGTCGGTCATCATCGGCATGCATCACGAGCAGGACATGCGCAAGATGGGCGGGCTCGCGAAGTACATGCCCATCACGGCGGTCACGAGCTGGATCGGCGCGCTGGCGCTGATCGGCACGCCGTTCTTCTCGGGCTTCTATTCGAAGGACGCGATCATCGAGGCGGTGCACGAGTCGCATCGCTGGGGAGCGCAGTACGCTTACTTCTGCGTGCTGGCCGGTGTGTTTGTCACGGCGCTCTACACGTTCCGGATGCTGTTCATGACGTTCCACGGGCCGGAGCGGTTCCGCCACCTCCATGGCGCGCTTGTCGGGAAGCCGGTTGGCCACGACGAGACAGTTGGTCATGAGGAGGAGCAGGAGCAGCCGGGCGCGCACGGCGCTCATCCAGCAGAGGCGCACGGGCATGCGGCTGCTGCTGCTCAAGCGCATGAGGATGCTCACGGCGCCGATCTTGGACACGCGGACCCCCACGGCGAGCATGGCGGCCCGCCGCATGAGAGCCCGGCTGTCGTCACCATTCCGCTGATTGCCCTGGCGATCCCGTCAGTGTTGATCGGATTCTTCACGGTCGGCCCGGTGCTGTTCGGCAGTTACTTTGGTGATGCGATCCAGGTCCTGGAGCGCAACAACGTGGTCGGTGAGATCGCCCGCGAGTTCCAGGGTCCCGCGAGTTTCGCGCTGCATGGGTTCGTGTCGCTGCCGTTCTGGTTTGCCGCGGCGGGTGTCTTCTGCGCATGGCTGTTCTTCCTGAAGAAGCCGTCGCTGTCGTACGCGGTAGCGCGCACCTTCCACTGGCTGCGTGAGTTACTCGTCGAGAAGTACTACTTCGACTGGTTCAACCAGGCCGTCGTTGCGCGGCTGACGCGGCTCATCGGTTACGGTCTGTGGAAGGGGGGCGACCAGGCGTTGATCGACGGTGCGTTGGTCAACGGCTCGGCGGCCACGGTCAGCTGGTTCGGCAGCGTCATCCGGCGCGTGCAGAACGGCTATCTCTACTCGTACGCGTTCTGGATGGTGATCGGCCTGGCGGTGTTGCTGGGCTGGTTCCTCGAGCACAGTTAAGCCTGCGGCGGTCATAAGAATGCACGGTCTCCTCTCCCTGTTGATCTGGCTGCCCGTCGCGGCGGGTGTCCTCATACTGCTGCTCGGCGAGCGCAACATCGTCGCCGGGCGCTGGATCGCGCTCATCGCGACGCTCGCAACCCTCATCCTGTCGCTGCCGCTGATCGCGGACTTCAACACCAGCACGGCCGATTTCCAGTTCATCGAGAACATCCCGTGGATCCCGCGGTTCCATGCGAACTATGCGCTCGGAGCCGACGGCATCTCGCTGCCGCTCGTGGTTCTGACGGCGTTCATCACGATCTTCGTGGTCATCGCCGCCTGGACGGTGATCGAAGTCCGTGCCGCGCAGTACTTCGCCTCCTTCCTCATCATGGAAGGACTGATGATCGGCGTGTTCGCGGCGACCGATGCGTTGCTCTTCTATTTCTTCTGGGAAGCGATGCTGATTCCGATGTTCCTGATCATCGGCATCTGGGGAGGCCCGCGGCGCGTCTACGCCACTCTCAAGTTCTTCCTGTACACGTTCCTGGGCTCCGTGTTCATGCTGGCGGCCCTCATCTACATGTACGTGAAGGCGGGCGATTACTCGATCGCCAGCTTCCAGAGGCTGCCGCTCACCCTGGTGGAGCAGCGTTGGATTTTCGTCGCGTTCCTGCTCGCCTTTGCGGTAAAGGTGCCCATGTGGCCGGTCCACACCTGGTTGCCGGATGCCCACGTGGAGGCCCCGACGGGCGGTTCTGTGATCCTGGCCGCCATCATGCTGAAGATGGGCGGCTATGGATTCCTGCGTTTCAGCTTGCCGATCGCGCCGGATGCGAGCCGCGAGCTCGATATGCTGATCATCTCGCTGTCGCTCATTGCCGTGGTCTACATCGGCTTCGTCGCGATCGTGCAGCAGGACATGAAGAAGCTCATCGCTTATTCGTCGATCGCGCACATGGGGTTCGTGACGCTCGGCGCCTTCCTCGTGTATGAGATCGTGAGGAACACCGGCAAGGTGGATGGGGCCGGCATGGGCCTCGACGGCGCCATGGTGCAGATGGTGTCGCACGGCCTGGTCTCCGGAGCGCTGTTCCTCTGTGTCGGCGTGTTGTACGACCGCATGCACAGCCGCCAGATCGCGGACTACGGCGGCGTGATCAACACGATGCCGATTTTCGCCGCCTTCATGGTGCTGTTCGGACTGGCCAACATCGGGTTGCCCGGCACGTCGGGATTCGTCGGCGAGTTCCTCGTGATCATCGCTGCCTTCAGGGCGAGCTTCTGGTATTCGTTCCTCGCGGCCACGACGCTCGTCCTGGGAGCCACCTACACCTTGTGGCTGGTGAAGCGCGTGGTGTACGGGCCGGTCGCCAATGTTCGGGTGGCTGCCCTGCAAGACCTGAACGGCCGCGAGTTCCTGGTCCTGGCGGCGCTGGCGATCGCCGTCCTGCTCGTCGGCGTCTGGCCGGCGCCGCTGTTGAAGATCATGGAGCCCTCGATCCACCACCTGGTCGACCAGGCCATTGCCACCAAGATTCCGCTTTGAGACCTCAACACCCATGACCGACACGATCATGACCTGGTCCAGCGTCGCGGCCGCCACCCCGGAGCTCTATCTCGTCGCGGCGATCTGCGGGATCCTGCTGGTGGATGTGTTTGCCGGTGAGCGGCGGCCCGGGCTGACCTCGACCGTGACGCTGCTTGCGCTCGCCGTCGGCGCGGCGCTTACCGTGACGTACGGCCGTATCACCCATCATGCGCTTCTGTTCGACGGCATGTATGTGGCGGATGAGCTCGGCTACGTCCTGAAGCTGGCGGGATTTCTGGTCGTCGCGGTCGTTTTGCTGTATTCGCGCACTTATCTGGTGAACCGGAACATCCTGCGCGGTGAGTACTATGTACTCGCGCTCACGGCATTGCTCGGCATCTTCGTGCTCATCTCCGCCAACAGCCTGTTGACTGTATACATCGGGGTCGAGTTGCTGGCACTCTCGGTTTACGCGATGGTGGCCTTCGACCGGGATTCCTCCATCGCCGCCGAGTCCGCGATCAAGTACTTCGTGCTGGGCGCCATCGCTTCCGGCGCTCTCCTGTACGGCATGTCTCTCATCTATGGTCTCACCGGCACGCTGGATCTCGAGCAGATCGCCGTGAAGCTGCATTCGCCGTCGAGCCTCGGTGTCGTCCTCGGACTCGTGTTCATCGTCGTCGCCGTGGCCTTCAAGCTCGGCGCGGTGCCGTTTCACATGTGGTTGCCGGACGTGTACCAGGGGTCGCCGACCAGCGTCACGCTGTTCATCGGCACGGCGCCCAAGATTGCTTACTTCGCGCTCACCCTGCGCCTGCTTGCTCACGGGCTCGGGGGGACTGTGACCGAGTGGTCGCAGATGCTGAGCATCCTGGCCGTCCTCAGCCTCATCGTCGGCAACACCGTCGCGCTCGTGCAGACGAACATCAAGCGCCTGTTGGCCTATTCGACGATCTCAAACGTCGGATTCATCGTGTTGGGCTTCGTGGCGGGCACGCCGAGCGGATACACGGCCGCGCTGTATTACACGCTCATTTATATACTGGTCGTGCTCGGATCGTTCGGTGTCATTCTGCTCTTGAGCCAGGCGGGCTACGAAGCGGACAAGCTCGACGATTACAAGGGCCTGTATCAACGCGATCCGTTGCTGGCCCTGGTCATGATGATGCTCATGTTCTCGACGGCGGGGGTGCCGCCGTTCGTGGGCTTCTGGGCGAAGCTGCGCATTTTCCAGGCGCTCTGGGAGACGCAGCACTTCTGGCTCGTAGTGATCTCTGCCGCGATGTCGGTGGTAGGGGCTTTCTATTATCTGCGCGTCATCAAGCTCATGTACTTCGATCCGCCCACGGGTGATGCGCCGGCAGCTGTGGGGTCTACCGGGGTACGTATGGTGCTGGCGGTAAATGCCGCTGCGGTACTCATCCTCGGACTCCTGCCCAGTGCACTGTTGGATCTCTGCTCGCGGCTGATTCACTGAAATAGCGAGTCAGGCGCACCTCAGCGGCATGCGCGGACCCAGGCGAGGCGAGGACATTCATGCCTGACGGGGTGGACAAGCAAACCGAGCTCGCGATCGTGCGACGGGCTTATGCGAAGCAGACCCTCGCCTTCGCTGGCGTAAGCGATCCGCGCATCGAGGCGGCCTTCGCGCACGTTCCACGGGAGCACCACCTGGGGCCGGGTCCCTGGGCGGCATTTCGAGGAGTCGGGGCCTACGTACCGACGCCGAGCGACGATCCCGTGTACTTGTACACCGACCGTCTCTTCGGGCTCTTACCCAAACAAACCGTCAACAACGGCCAACCCTCGGTGCACGCCGCCCTGATGGAGCGTGCGGCGATCAAACCGGGGGAGCACGTCGTTCACGTCGGTGCGGGTACCGGGTATTACTCCGCGATTTTGGCTCACATTGCGGGTGCTACGGGACGGGTCACGGCGATCGAGTTCGATACGGAGCTCGCGGCTCGGGCGACGATCTGTCTCTCCTGCGTTCCGAACGTTCGTGTCGTCGCAGGCGACGCGTTTACCGCGCCGATCGATTCCGCGGACGTCATTTACGTGAACGCAGGCGTTTCCCGTATCCCGGATAACTGGCTGGATGGCTTGCGCGAGGGCGGAAGACTGCTTCTGCCCATGACGACCCGCGCAGCCTTCAAGAGCCTCGAGCCAGGGGCCCTCGACCTCGCCAAGCTCGCGCGAATGGCGGCCTCCCACGTGGTATTCCGCATTGAGCGCCTCGGCGGTGAGTTCCACGTCAAATTGATCCTCCCTGCCGGGTTCATTCCCGCCGAAGGCGGAGACGACGCCTCCGACGCCGCCCTCGCGGCGGCTCTCGAGAAGGGCGGGGCGAAAAACGTCACGCGCCTCTATCGCAGCAATGACATCCCCGCCGACCGGTGTTGGCTTCGCGGCAACGGATGGTGCCTCGCGTATAGCTGAGGTCGAGCGCCAAGCTGCACGCGCCGGCCCTCACGACGGCTGCACGAGTCAACCCATCTGTGGGTTGAGGGCGGGCTCGGCGGGGCGTTTTCCGGCGAACAGCACGCCTACGGCGGACATCATGCAGAGAACGCCGGCGATCAGGAAAGCATGGTCGTAATTGCCCTCGGTCGTGCGAATGAGCCCGGCGAACGAGGCGGCCAGCGCCGCTCCCACCTGGTGCGCCGCCATGATCCAGCCGAAGACCAGGCCGGCTTTTTCCGCGCCGAAGGCCTGCCGCGTCAGGGCGACCGTGGGGGGCACGGTCGCGATCCAGTCGAGGCCGTAAAAGACCGCGAACACCGAAAGCCCATGACCCTCGGAAACGAACCCGTAGGGCAGATACAGGAGCGCCAGGCCCCGGAAACCGTAATAGACGAGCAATAGCACGCGATTGTCGAACCGGTCGGAGAGCCAGCCCGAGCCTGTCGTGCCCACGAGATCGAAGATGCCCATAACGGCCAGCAGGCCGGCGGCCTGTACCTCCGGAATGCCGTGGTCCATGCATGCCGGGATGAGGTGAGTGCCGACGAGGCCGTTCGTGCTCGCTCCGCATATGAAGAAGCTGCCCGCCAGGATCCAGAACTCCCGCGTGCGGCTGGCCATCCGCAGGGCCGACAAAGCCGCTACGACCGGGTTACCGCCAGCGGGAGCAGGTAGCGTTTCCGTGTTCGGCAGCCCGAGGGGCTTCAACCCCTTGTCCTGCGGCCGGTCGCGCATCACCACGAACGCAATCGGGGCGATGATCAACGCCACTGCCGAAACGACGATCACCGCCCACCGCCATCCGGACGTGACGACCAGCTTCGCCAGCAGCGGTAGAAAAACCAGCTGGCCGGTCGCCGAGCTTGCGGTCAGAAGCCCGAGCGCGAGTCCACGGTGCAGGTAGAACCAGCGCTGTACCACGGTGGCGCCCATCACGATCGCGATCATTCCGGTGCCGAGGCCGACCACGACGCCCCAGAGCGCGACGAGCTGCCAGGGCTGCTTCATGGCGATCGTCGCCAGCGTACCCAGTCCGATGAGGAAGGCGGACACCGCCATCACTCGCCGCGGGCCGTAGCGGTTGACCAGCCCGGCGGCGAACGGTCCCATGAGGCCATAGAGCAGCAGGTTGGTGGAGACCGCCACGGAAATCGTCGCCCGCGACCAGCCGAATTCCGTCTCCAGCGGTACCATCAGCACCCCGGGCGTGGCGCGAATCGCCGCGGACGTCAGCAGGACCACGAAAGTGATGGCCAGAACGATCCAGGCGTAGTGCGGCTTTCTCATGGCAGAGGATTCTAGCCGCCGCCCTGCTTGGCCTGAATGACAAGTACCCCACGAATTCAGCCAAATGCGGTACGCTGCGCCCATGCGCGCCCATGCGAAAAGAATCGTCATGTTGTCCGTACCTCCGGCACAGGGGGTGGACGTGATCGGGCCGTTGGAGGCGTTTGGCATCGCCAGCCGCATGCTGGAGGAGTCGACGGGCCGGCGCGGCTATGAGACCGAGCTGGTCACGAATTCCGCCGATCTGGCCCTCGCGACGAGCGGTGGTGTGAGGATCATGGCGCACCGGCACTACGGGCAGGTGCGCGGCAAAGTCGACACGCTCCTCATCGCCGGCGGCGCGGGCACCCGCGGGTCGCGCGATCCGGCCCTGTTGGAGTGGCTGCGCCGGATGGCGAAACACACGCGCAGAGTCTGTTCGATCTGCACGGGAGCTTTCCTGCTGGCGGATGCCGGTCTGTTGAGCGGCAGGCGCGCCACGACGCACTGGCGGTTCGTCGCGAGCTTCGCGCGCCAGCATCCCGACGTGACGTGGGATCCCAACCCCATCTGGGTGCAGGATGGCAACATCTACACCTCCGCGGGCATTTCCGCCGGAATGGACCTCGCCCTGGCACTCATCGAGGAGGACTACGGCAGCGCGCTTGCGCTCGAAGTCGCGCGCCACATGGTCATTTTCCTGCGCCGGCCGGGAAGTCAGGCGCAGTTCAGTGTCGCCCTCGCGGCGCAGGCGGCGGAGCGCAAGAGCCTTCGGGAGCTGCAGGTATGGATCGCGGAGAATCTGGCCAGGAACCTCTCGGTCCAGGTTCTCGCAGAGCGTGCCGCGATGAGCGCGCGCAATTTCGCGCGTGTGTTTGCCCGAGAGCTGGGCAACACGCCGGCCCGTTATGTGGAGCAGGCTCGTATCGAGGCTGCCCGCACGCAACTGGCCACGACCGACGATGGGGTGGATCAGATCGCGAGCCGTTGCGGATTTTCCAGCGCGGAGCTGCTGCGGCGCTGCTTTTTACGGCATTTCAAGATTGCACCCAGCCAATATCGGAAGCATTTCCGCACGCCTGCGCCGCCGGTAGCCGGCAGCGGCGGGCGCTCATCGTCACAGATGGTCGCGCAGCGCGAACCATGACATCGCGGCGACCAGAACGGGCCACCGCAGATGGCGTCCGCCGGGGAAGCGTCGCACGGGAAATTGCGCGAGCAGATCGAACACGCGGCGGTCTCCGCCGATGGCCTCGGCCAGCGCTTTCCCGGCGAACGGCGCGAGGACGATTCCCTGCCCGGAGAAACCGCTCGCGTTGAAAAGACCGGGCTCGATCTCGCGCACGAAGGGCAGGCGCGAGCGCGTGATGGCGAGTGTTCCACCCCACGCGTGCTCGATCCGGGTGTTCCGGAGTTGCGGAAAAACACGCAGCATGTGTCCGCGCACCATGCCGGCGATGTCCTTCGGAAACCGGTATGAGTAGGTTTCGCCGCCGCCAAACAGGAGGCGGTCGTCGGGGGTGATGCGGAAGTAGTAGACGACGAAACGGCTGTCCGACACGGCGCGCCGGTCGCGGATCAGCCGCTCTGCCGCATCTCTTCCGAGGGCCTCCGTGGTCACCACGAAGTTGTTGATCGGCATGACCCGCGCCTCGACCACGGGTTGCAGATTGCGCAGGTAACCGTTGCCGGCGAGCACGACGTTCGCCGCTCTGACAGAGCCCCTTGCAGTATGGACCTCCCAGCCTGCCATCGTGCGCGACAGGCGGTTGGCGGCTGTCGATTCGTAAAATTGCGCGCCGTGCCGGCGGGCGGCGCGTGCGATTCCCAGCGCCAGATTGAGCGCATGCAGATGGCCGGAATGGCTGTCCAGGTAGCCGCCGTAATAGTCTTCGCTGCCGACGAGGCTTCGCGCTTCATCCAGGCCGATAAACCGCAAACCCGCGTCGGGATCACGACTCATGACATCATCCACGTAGGCACGCGCTTCAGCGACGTAACGTCGCTTATGACACAGGTGCAGCAGCCCCGGCCAGTACTGCGCGTCGATGTTGTAGGTGCGGATCAGCCAGTCGAGGTGCTCGCGAGCCGCCCGGCCGAGCGACCAGATCTGCCGGGCGATGTCGGCGCCGAGCCTTGATTCGAACCAGTGCGGCTCGTGCCGGAAGCCATTATGGACTTGTCCGCCGTTGCGGCCCGAGGCGCCATTCCCGATGCGGGATTCTTCGAGAAGCGTCACCGACGCACCGCGGCGGGCGAGGTGTAACGCTGCCGACAGTCCGGTGTAGCCGCCGCCGACCACGCAAACGTCGGCGCTGATAGTCTCCGTCAGCTGCGGCGCGCGCGGGAATGGCTCGGTCGCGCTCGCCTGGTAGTACGTCGAGGTTCGCATGAGGCCTGTCGTGGCGGCATTTGCCGCAGGGTACAGGCCGGCAATAACTTACGGAAGCCGATACTCCGTGAACTTGTGCGGTCCGTAGGGGCGTGGCGCGACCCACATGATCTGCGCCGTAGTGTCCATGATGATCGTTGCGACGGTGGCGCAGGACTTCCCCGGGAGCGGCGAGCGGCACACCGCACGCGGGGCGCCGAAGCGATCCTGAAAAGCGGCCTGAAGCGTGGAGAGAGTGACTCTGCCCCGATCCCTGACGAGGTAACGCCGCACGCGTGTATCGCGGTAGAGAGAGTCGGCACTCGTGAGGATGCCGACATCGCGGACTGCCGCCCGCGCGGTTGGCGATACGAAATGGTTCGCGTGCACCAGGAGATCGTTCTCGGGCGCGAGCCAGTACACCTCATCCGGGGTCGTTTCGAGACCGATGGCCTCGCCTTCGCGGTGCGAGATGACGAAGTTGCCGGACAAGCCGCGCTGCGCCCCGAGCACCGTCTCCATGGCGGACCCGAGCGAGTCTTGCGCCAACACCTGACGCTGCAGGATGGGACTCGGCACGCCCTCGCGCTTGCCATCCTGCTCGCATTCGAGATGGTTCCTCGTTATCGCCAGGCCGGCGTTGTTGAAGCCGGCGCACGCCATCGTGCCGGCTTCCGCGAAAACCAGCACGCTCGGGCCGACCTCGGGGACGATCTTCAGCACGATCGAGGACTCGGCGCACTCATCGCGCCAATCCCAGTTCTGCGCGTGAATGAGGTGTCCTTCGCGCGTCGTGCCCGGCAGCACGACCGCGCCCGTAGAACCATCGATGTCGTCCGTGTCCGTGCGCGCCTTGCCGAAACTCACATGCAGAAGTTCCGTGCATGCGTTGATCGCGACGATGTCTTCGAAGGGTACGTCGGCACCCTCGGCGAGAGCGCGCATTTCCTCGGCGATGCGCGGATACGCCTGTGCGATGCGCGCCGCGAAGCGCGCAGCCGCCGCCTGCGCGAGCGTCCACTCGACACCTTTCGCAGCGAACCGGCGCCGGTAGATATCGATACTGCGGTGGATGCGGCCGGCGGCCTTGCGTCCGTATTGAAGTCCGATATTGCGCGGCGTTCCCGAAACTTCAATGAAGGGGAAGGCCGCCGTCTCCTCGAGTCTGGCAGCACTCATGCGGCGCCCCGTGGCCCGCCGAACTTCATCTCAGCGTCCATGTCAGTCCCGTCTTATCCGATCGTCTCTCCCCAAAGCCGGCCCGGCGTCACACTTTCCCATAATTCAGCACCCCGCGGCTGCGCCCGTGAAGCTTTCCTAAAGCAGCCTTTAGAAGCTGTGTTTGTTCGTCGCAAACCTCCGCCGCACACTGCACAAGGCCTGCTCGAGCCGTCCGGCGGTTCCATCCCAGGCTGGCGGGAGGGCTGCGATGCGATTTCCAACATGGTTACGCCTGAGGTCTCTGTTCGAACGCTGCAGCGCCGGCGCGGTTCCCGTGGACGGAATCTGTTTTCCCGAGCCGCCGCGCGCGGCCGCGGCTTGCGGCACACGGCAGCGGTTGTATAGCCCTCCGGAGAACGGCATCGAGGGGGCCGGGTCACCGGGGCAGGCAAATAAATGGATCTACATTCGGTAGGACCGATCTACTGCTTCGTGATCCTTTAGCGCGGGCGGCATACGACGGGCTCGGCGCAGCGGCGACATTCCGTGAGGTGTGCGACGCGCGCGGCGCTCAATCGTCCGCGTCGGGGTCCTTCGAGGCTGACGAGCCGCGGCGCGAGAACGCGAGGGCTGCGATCAGGACGATCGCGATGTTGAGGATCCACCAGGCCATCTGCTTGTGGTCGCGCCACAGATCAGTCGTCATGCCCGTCTTGGGCAGGGTGACCTTGCCCGTGAGGATCTCACGGATTCCGTCGTGTGCCACCGTGATGTCGAGCTGCTGCTCGCCGTCACCGCCCAGCTCCTTGGTGGAAAGGAGGAAGGTGCCCTCGGGCTCAGCCGTGACGGGCTGCTTTTTACCGTCCACCGACACTGTGACATCTCGGCCGTCGATAGGAATCTGGTTCCCGGCATGCTTGATGTGAAGCGCCAGGCCCTCGTCAGTGGCCGTAGCGTCGATCGTCAGTAATGCGGAGTGAGCGATGGGAATCACCGCAGGGGTAGCTGTCGGGCCGGCAGCGTGCGCGAGCGGCCCACCCGCCGCCAGCAAGGCGACGACCAACGTCGTCACCGCTATCCACAGTACCAGCCTCGAGGTCGTCTTCATCAAATCGATCCGCGGTATGCACCGGTGCGCGCGCCCATGCGCGAAGCCCGCAATTATGACGCCGTTGGCGCAGGCTTCAACAAGCCGCGCGGAAGCGTAGGGCGCCGCCCTGGGGCAACGCCAGGGCAGGGCGTGCGCCTCAGTCCGCCGTCCCGCGCCGCAACCCCAGGAACAGCTCCATGCGATCCAACGCACCCGTGAAGGCGCGCAGCTGATCCTTGCTCATGCAGGCGAGTAAGGCGTGCTCCCGCTCGAGCGCGAGTGGAACCAACTCCGCATACATGCGTCGTCCCGCCTTGGTCAGCCGCAGCTGCATCTCGCGGCGATCTGAGGAGCTCGTCACGCGTGTCATCAAGCCCCTTTCCTCGAGATGTGCGATGGCTCTGCTCACGCGGGTTTTGTGCATGCGGGTGCTGCGGGCGATGTACTGCGCCGTGCAGCCCCGCTCCGGACCTACCGTCGCCATCACACGCCACTCGGGGACGTCCAGCCCGAAGCGCTCCCGATAGATGCCGGCGAGGTGCTCGCTCACCTGCGCGGCGAGACGATTCAGCCGGAAAGGCACGAAATCGCCCAGCTGCAGCGCGGGCGTCTCGGGGGACGGGGCGTTCGAGTTTCCGGATGACATTCCTGCAGCGCGATCATCCGTCCAAATGGTTGCGCACGCAACTATTTATGCGATGATAGCCGCGCGAGGCCATTCCGCCGGAGTGGCCCGGTTTTGAGGAGGCAGTTCCCATGAGGACCGGATCCGCGAGCGTCACGGCTGCCGCGAGTACCACGCCCGCCGCAAGCACCGCGCCCTTGCAGTATCAAAGCGGCTTCGCAAACCATTTCGCGACGGAAGCGTTGCCAGGGGCCCTCCCGCAGGGACGCAACTCGCCGCAGCGTTGCCCTTATGGGCTCTACGCCGAGCAGTTCTCCGGGACGGCGTTCACCGCACCTCGCCACGCCAACAGGCGGAGCTGGCTTTATCGGATCCGGCCGGCGGCGGTGCATGGGGAATTCCAGAGAATCAGTGACGGTGCTTTCACGAATCGCTTCGACGAGATCGCGCCCTCGCCGAATCCGTTGCGCTGGAGCCCCTTGCCGATTCCCCCGGAGCCGACCGACTTCATCGCCGGTGTGCGCACCGTCGGGGGTAACGGCTCGCCGGAGTCACAGGTGGGCTGCGCGATTCATTGGTACGTCGCGAATCGCTCCATGACGGAGAGCTTTTTCTACGACGCCGATGCGGAGTTGCTGATCGTCCCGCAGCAGGGACGGCTGCGACTCGCCACCGAGCTGGGCCTGATCGAGATCGAGCCCCAGGAGGTCGCGGTGGTTCCGCGCGGGCTGCGCTTCCGCGTCGAATTGCCGGACGGCGCGGCGCGCGGCTATTTTTGCGAGAATTTCGGCGCGCCGCTGCGGCTCCCCGATCTCGGGCCGATAGGCTCCAACGGGCTGGCGAACCCGCGTGACTTCCAGGCTCCCATCGCCTGGTACGAAGACCGGACGGGCGAGTTCCGGCTGGTGGCGAAATTTGGCGGCTGCCTGTGGTCCGCTCCCATCGACCATTCACCGCTGGACGTGGTTGGCTGGCACGGCAACAACGCACCGTACAAGTACGACCTGCGCCGGTTCAACACCCTCGGCTCGGTGAGCTACGATCATCCCGACCCCTCGATCTTCCTGGTGTTGCAATCCGCCAGCGACACCCCGGGCGTCGACAATCTCGACTTCGTGATCTTTCCGCCGCGCTGGCTGGTGATGGAGAACACCTTCCGGCCACCCTGGTTTCATCGTAATGTCGCGAGCGAGTTCATGGGGCTCATCGCCGGCGTATATGACGCCAAGGCCGAAGGGTTCGCGCCGGGGGGCGCCTCGCTCCACAATTGCATGACGGGACATGGACCCGATGCGGCGACTTTCGAGAAGGCGGTGAGCGCCGACACCTCCCGGCCGCACCGCATGAGCGACACCATGGCATTCATGTTCGAGACGCGTACCCTGATCCGGCCGACCCGCTTCGCGATCGAGTCTCCGCACCTGCAGCGCGACTACGCGCAGTGCTGGCAGAGCCTGCGCAGCCACTTCGACACCGGTAAAGCCTGATGAGACTGGCATGAATTCCGTCAATGCGACACACGATCCCGCGTTGCGCAGCTGGGTGGGCTCGGCGAACCGCGCGGGCACGGATTTTCCGATTCAAAACCTGCCATTCGGCATCTTCCGGCGCTCCGGGAGCGGTGCCGCTCATCGCGGCGGTGTCGCGATCGGCGACCAGATCCTGGATCTGGGCGCGGCCGAGCTGCGTAGTATTGCGGGTACGTCGTCGAATCTCGCAGCCAGGGCGCTCGCCGCATGTGGCGAGCCGACGCTGAACTCATATCTGGCGCTGGGGCATGAGGCGTGGTCGGCACTGCGCGGCTTTTTGTCCGAGGTGTTGCGTGCCGGTTCGCCGCATGCCGCAGCGTTGGGTGCGGCCCTCGTGCCGCAGAGAAGTGCGGAGTACGCGGTGCCGCTCAAAATAGGCGACTACACCGACTTCTACGCCTCCATCCATCATGCGACCGCCGTAGGCCGGCTGTTTCGACCTGACAACCCGCTGCTGCCGAACTACAAGTGGCTGCCGATCGGCTATCACGGCCGGGCATCCTCCATCGGTGTCTCCGGGCAGAGCTTTCGCCGCCCGGTGGGCCAGGTGATGCCCAAGGGCGCGCCGGGTCCTCACCTCTCGCCCTCGCGAAGTCTCGACTACGAGTTGGAAGTGGGAGTCATCATCGGGACAGGCAATACGCTCGGCAGCCGCGTGCCGTTGGCCGCGGCGGAGCGGCACGTGTTTGGGCTTTGCCTGCTGAACGACTGGTCGGCCCGCGATATTCAGTCGTGGGAGTACCAGCCGCTGGGTCCCTTCCTCGCGAAGAATTTCGCCACTACGATCTCGCCGTGGCTCGTGACGCTCGAGGCTCTGGCGCCGTTCCGGGCGCCCTGGACCCGCCCCGCCGAGGACCCGCAGCCCCTGCCGTATCTCGACGGCCCCGAGTTACGGGCTGCCGGAGCGATCGACATTCAGCTCGAGGTGTTGCTGGAGACCGAGCGCATGCGCGCGCAGGGGGCGGCGCCGGAGCGGCTGTCGCATTCGACTTTTCGCGATTCGTATTGGACCGTCTCGCAGCTCGTCGCTCACCATACGGTCAACGGCTGCAACCTGGAAGCGGGCGATCTGCTGGGCAGCGGTACACAATCGGGTCCCGCGCCCGGGGAGGCCGGGTCGCTCCTCGAGTTGAGCGAAGGCGGCAAGCGGCCGGTCACGCTGCGCTCCGGCGAGACGCGCACGTACCTGGCGGATGGGGATCGGGTCGTTTTCCGCGGCTGGTGCGAGCGCGACGGGTTTGCGCGCGTCGGATTCGGCGAGCTCGCGGGCGTCGTGTTGGCTGCCGATGTGAGCGGGCTTCAGTGAGCCGCCCTGAGGTCAGGCCCGCAAGGCAGTCAAACCAACACCAACCCCTGCGGCTCGAGCCCTGACCCGAACCGCCTCGCGATCATTGCACCGGGGCCAGAATGCGCCAGGCACCGGCCGGATGTGTGGCCGCCCAGTAAAGCGCGGCGAATCCGCCAGGGACGTAGGGCGCCGGGGATCCGCCGTGCACCACCGCTTCGGGGCCTATGATTTCCGTCTCATCGGGGTTCGGGAGAGCGGCAGCCAGCTCCTCGGCCGACATCACCTCGTGAATGTCAGGCGGCCGCAGATCCAGCACGCGCGGAGTGGGGGGCTTGGGCGGGATTTCGCTCGGAACGTTGAGGGCCGTGGCGCTGCCGGCGCCGCTGGACGCCGCCCAAGCCGCCGGAACCGCGGCACCCAGCGTTAGTAATATCAAAGAATTGCAAAGAACTCTTGCGCCTGTGCTCATCACGCTCACTCCTCGCAGGCAGCGCCTGCTTTTGCCGCGGAAGGTCTCCCTGGCGGGCTACCCTTGGTGACGCATGCGTCGCACCTCGCGCCCTGCCGGATCACATGGGGGCACCTGGGTCACATTCAAAGGGCATCGAGCAATTTGTGTGCCGCCGCACGCCAGGGGAGAGACGTGACGTGCCGCACTATGACCCCGTGATGTAGGACACAACTTACAGGTGTCTTCCTTCGGCACCCGGGCGCCGGGAGTAGTATCGCGGGACGGTGATCCAGCCTATGCGCGCGCTCACGAAACCCCCCGGCTGGTGCCTGGCGACCCTCCTGCTGCTGACCTGCATGCCTTTTGGAGGGGCCTTCCGGGTTCATGCCGCGCAAATTACCGCCGCCCCCGAGCGTTGGACCGCCTTGGCCGACACTGTCTTCGAGCATCTCGCGCGGGACAACGAGCTGCCGAACTCCACGGTGCCGACGGCACTTGCCGAGGATGGCGAGGGATTTCTCTGGGTCGGCACCCAGAGCGGCCTGGCGCGCTGGGACGGCTACCACTTTCGCAGTTACAAGGCCGACCCTGGCGCTCCCGGCTCGCTGCCCGACAACTTCGTCAAGAAGCTGCACACGGACATCCTGGGCCGGCTCTGGATCGGCACCAACTCGGGCGGACTTGCGCGTTATGACCGCGACAGCGATCGCTTCGTCACCTATGCGGTGGGGCCCGCCGGCCTGAGCAACGCGAGTGTGCGCGACATCGTCGATGACGGCCGCGGGGGAATCTGGATCGCCACCGACGGCGGTCTCGATCACCTGGGGGCTACCGGCCAGATCGAGCATCTGCGTCATGACGGCAGCGATCCTGAGAGTCTGCCGGACGACCGCGTTCGCGCCCTGTTTCGCGACGCCGACGCGGCACTGTGGGTCGGAACAGCGGCTGGGGTCGTGCGGCGTGACGCGGGAACGAATCGCTTCACACCCGTGCCGCTGCAGAGTGACGGCAAGGTGGCGGTAGCCTGGAGCTTCTCTCAGGACAGCGCCGGGCGGGTGTGGATCGGCACGGTCCGCCAGGGGGCGTACGTGGTCGAGAAGGAGCATGCGCCGCGCGCCATCGTGGAGAGCGGCGTGCCGGAGTCGACATTGCGCACCGAAGGTATTCACGCCATCGTCGAGATCCGCCCCGGTGAAATCTGGCTCGGCACCGACGGCCACGGCATCGTCGCCGTCGACACGGCAACGTTCGCCACGCGGCGCATTCGCCACGATCCAACATTGTTGTCCAGTCTTCCCGACGATGACGTGCAGGCGCTCCATACCGACCGCTCGGGGTGGGTCTGGATCTGCACCAACCGCGGCATCAGCCGCTACAACCCGAGGCAGGCCGCGATCTTCACCGTGTTCGGCGGCTCCAGCCGCCAGGCCAGCCTGTCCGATCCCAACGTGGACTCCGTATTGCCGATGCCCGACGGCCGCGTCTGGCTGGGGCTCGACAACAACGGCGTGGACATCCTCGATCCGGCGGGATTGCGCGTCGGCGCACTGCGCCCGGACCCGCAGCGCCCGACGCGGGCGTTGCCGAAAGATTACGTGAATGCGCTCGTGCGCGGACCCTCCGGCGATGTCTACATCGGCACCGAGCAGGGCCTGTATCGCGCCGATCGGCTCGGGCACGGTGTCGTGCGTTTGTCCGTGCCCCGACACGACCCGAGCGGTGCCGTCTGGGCGCTGTATTTCGAGCGCAGCACGTTGTGGGTCGGCGCGTTCGACGGCCTGTGGGCATTGGATCCCGGCGCCGAGGGCGATCCTCGAGCTTCCAGCGCGAGTGTCGAAGGCCTCACGGACCAGCGGGTGACCGCCATCGACCGGGGGCCCGCGGGCTCGCTGTGGGTCGGGACCAAGAACGGCCTCAATCGCGTCGAGCTCGCCTCGCACGCGGTGGAGCGTATTTTCCCCGATCCGCCGGACGCGACGGCGCTCGCCGCCGGCTATATCGCGACACTGCTGACCGATCGCCGCGGACGGCTCTGGGTGGGCACTCTGGGCGGCGGCATCAACGTGTTGGATGGCCGGGAGCACGATGGCAGACCGCACTTCCTGCGGCTCGGCGTCCGCCAGGGGCTCGCGAGCGAGAATGTGGACAAGCTGCTCGAGGACGTACGCGGACAGATCTGGGCGAGCACTGACGATGGGCTTGCGGTCATCGATCCGAGCACTTTCGCAATCCGCACCCTGCGGCGGGCGGAGGGCGCGCCTATTGCCAACCACTGGGCGGGAGCAGGCGCTGCAACGCCGGAGGGGGAGTTGCTCTTCGGAGGTATCGGCGGGCTCGTCATTGTTTGCCCGGAGCGCCTGACGCTCTGGAGCTACCATCCGCCGATCGTGGTGACCGATGTGCGCATCGGCGGCAAGCGGGTGCCCGCGAGCCATTTCGACGGCGATCGGGCCCTCGTGCCTCTGACCGTGATCCCCGGCGCGAACAGCATCGCAGTGGAGTTTGCCGCTCTCGACTACTCCGCTCCGGAGCATAATCGCTATGCCTATCGGCTGGACGGCTTCGATTCGGACTGGGTCGAAACCGAGCCGAGCCGCCGTCTCGCGGCCTACACCAACCTGCTGCCGGGCGACTACGCGTTGCGGTTGCGCGGCTCCAACCGTGACGGGGTCTGGACCGACAGCGTGCTGACGGTTCCGATCCGCGTGTTGCCCGCGTGGTACCAGACAGTGGCGTTCCGCATCCTGGCGGGAATCGTCTTCTTTGCTTTGGTCGCCGGCATAGTCCAGACGCGCACTTTTTACCTGCGCCGCGCCCGCAGCGAGTTGGAGCGCCAGGTGATCGAGCGCACCGCGGAGCTGCGGGAGAGCCAGCGGCAGCTGCAGCAGATCGCCTACTGCGACACGCTCACCGCGCTTCCCAACCGGCGCATGTTCATGGAGGAGTTCCGGGAGCTGCTGGTGCTCTCGGGCCTGCAGAGCGGGCGGTTCGCATTGCTCCTGATCGATCTCGACCGGCTGAAGCACATCAACGACACGCTCGGCCACGACGTTGGCGATGCACTGTTGATCGAGGCGGCGATCCGGCTGCAGGCGGCGGTGCGCAAGTCGGATTGCGTGGCGCGACTGGGGGGTGACGAGTACGCCGTGCTGCTGACACAGAATCCCGCCGCAGCGGACATCGAGGCGGTGTGCAAGCGCATCGTCGACAGCTTCACCCTCGAAGTTCCCGTGAACGGCGCGGGCGTGAAGACGAGTCCGAGCATCGGTGTCGCCGTTTACCCGGATCACGGCACCGCGCAGGACCGACTCTACAAGTCGGCCGATCTGGCGCTGTACGAGGCAAAGAGAATGGGCGGCAATACCTGGTGCTGGTACCGGGCGCGAACCGCGGGCGGCAGTGGCGCGGGTGACGGCTCGAGCAACCTGGCCCAGGGAACTCGTGAGCCGCAGGCCGGGTGAGGTCGGTCTGTCGCCGCTCCTCCGGCAGGCGCCTGAAGCGCTCGGGCGCAGGCCGGGGACTGAGGCCTGCGCTTCGCCTTAGAATGGCGCCCCCCCAACGGCCGGCCGCGCTACCCGTACATGAAGAATTACAAATACTACGACCTGATCCTCGGTGCCTACGTCTGCGTCCTGCTCTGCGCGAATCTCATCGGTCCGGCAAAGGTTTCGACGGTTCACGTCCCGTTGTTCGGCCACGTGACTTTCCTCGCCGGAGTGCTCTTCTTTCCGATCTCCTATCTGTTCGGCGACATCCTGACCGAGGTCTATGGTTATGCGAGGGATCGGCGGGTCGTGTGGAGCGGCTTCGCCGCGCTGGTCTTCGCCTCGTTCATGGCCTACGTCATCGTCCATCTTCCGCCCGCCGAGGGCTGGAAGAACAATCAGCGCGCGGTGGAGGAGATCTTCGGCAATACGCCGCGGATCGTGCTGGCCTCGATCATCGCCTTCTGGTGCGGCTCGTTCGTCAACAGCTTCGTGCTGGCGAAGATGAAGTTATGGACGAGCGGCCGCTGGCTGTGGACGCGCATCATCGGCTCCACGGTCTGCGGTGAGCTCGTCGACTCCGCGCTGTTTTATACGATCGCGTTCACCGGGCTGTGGCCGGCCGACGAGCTTCTCGCAGTGATGTTGACGCAGTACGTGCTCAAGTCCTCGTGGGAAGTGGTTGCGACGCCGCTCACCTACAGGGTGGTCGCTTTCCTCAAGCGCGCGGAACAGGAGGATTATTTCGACCGCGCAACGAATTTCACGCCGTTCTCACTCGAGGCCTGAAAGGGGCGGGGCCGCCGTCCCGCGACTGCCCCGCGAGCGCCTCATGCGCCGTGCGATCAGATGTGTATGCCGTGGCTGCTGCCGAACAGGCCCAGCAGGCCGATCAGGATCAGGTAGATCGCCACGATGAAATTCAGCAGGCGCGGCATGATCAGGATCAGGATGCCGGCAATCAGGGCAATGACCGGACCGACGGAGACGGTGAGCGTCATGATAGGCACCTCAGTTTGTCTTGGGAGGAAGGAGTGGAAGGAGGGAGCGTTCTTTTGCTTCGGCAGGCGCTTACACCTAGTACGGTCGAGCGGCGCTTGGGTTCCCGCCCGTTGATGGCCATGAATCTTTGTTAATGAAGCGCTCAGGCCGGCGCGCGACGGAACGCACAAATCATGGGAAGAGGCTTATGACAAAGGCGCCACGTGTCATCGCCGCGCGCTCCATAGCGTTATCCCAAGCATGGGGCGGCGGCGGAGCTGCCGCCGACACTGGAAAAGTCCGCATCAGCGGCCACATAAGTTGATGACCTACGTTACAGTCGCAATTTCGGGAGCTTGAACGAAGGCGGCCGCAGGGCGTCTAATCTGCAGAGTATCAGTGCCGCGCGTGCGTCGACAGACGCGCAGCGACGGAGTGAAAGTCATGACGACCAAGACGAAGCATGCAGGAACACTTGTCCGCATCCTGGGGGTGCTGGCCGCGGTAGCGGTAGCCTCCGGGGCGTCGCTGACCGCCAGCGCCGCTCCAGGTGGGGGTGGCGGCGGTGGAGGACACTCTGGCGGCGGCGGTGGCGGACACATGGGCGGGGGTGGCGGTGGACACGCGATGGCCGGCGGGGGCGGCCACGCCATGGTGGGCGGCGGCGGGCACGCGGGCTTCGTGGGCGGCGGGGGTCACGGATATTACGGTGGCACACACTACGCCGGGGGCGGGGGGCATTTCTATGGCGGCGGCCACGCTGTCTCGCCCGGATACGGAGGCCATGGCGGCTACTACGGGCATGGGGGCTACGGGCATGGGGGCTACTACGGGCACCCCGGTTACCGTGGGCACTGGGGCGGCGGCTACTGGGGTGGCCGATTCTGGCCTGGCGTGCACTATGGCGTAGGGTTCGCCTGGTACTATCCGGTCCTACCCTTTGGCTACGCCACGTACTACTGGGGCGGTGTCCCGTATTACTACTACGACAGCGCGTACTACACTTGGGACCCGGGCTATAACGGCTATATCGCGACCGATCCCCCGCCGATCGTCGGCACGGAGACGGAGCAGTCGACCGAGAACAACGTGGTCTCGAACGACGAATCGGCAGCGGCGGCGGGCGGAGCGTCGGATATCTACGTCTACCCGAAGAACGGGCAGACCGAGGAGCAGACTTCGAACGATCGCTTCGAGTGTCACAAGTGGGCCGTGTCACAGAGCGGCTTCGATCCGACACGGTCGAACAACCCGCAGGGCTCGGCCGCCGACTACCGGCGAGCCATCGGTGCCTGTCTCGACGCGCGCGGCTATAGCGTGAAGTAAGGTCGCGCGTCCGCCGTGCTAATCTGCCGCGCATGCGGCAAGCGGTCGGGCCTTTTGCACTGTTGTTGATTCTTTCCTGGGTGAGCGCGCCTCTCGAGGCGCGCGTCACCCATATCGTGATCGAGTCACGTACGGATGTGCTCCACGGCAAGCCCTTCGGGGACTCCGGCGCATACGAACGGTTGAGCGGCCAGATCGATTTCTCCGTGCGGGTGGACAACCCGCACAACTCCCGGATCGTCGACCTGCGCAACGCCGTCAACCTGCGGCGCGGCGAGGTCGAATTCTCGGCCGACTTCGTTGCGTTTCGTCCGAAGGATCCGCGCCGCAGCAACGGCTCGCTGTTACTGGAAGTCCCCAACCGCGGGCGTCCGCGCATCATCTCCCTCGTCGACGGTGGCGACACCGATCTGGCGCGTGACGCGGGCGACGGATGGCTCCTGCGCAGGGGTTTCACGATCGTGAGCGTGGGATGGCAGTGGGACGCGGCGGGACACGACGATCTGAGACTTTACGCGCCCATCGCTCAGGAAGGCGGTCAGAGAATCACCGGCTTGCTGCGCGGGGATGTCATGCTCTCGCGCCAGGCGGACGTGATCCCCTTGGGGCACCTCATCCTCGGAAACCTTGGGGGGACCGAGTATCCCGTGGCCATGCCCGACGATCCGCGGAACGTCCTCACGGTCCGGGATTCGCGGGATGCAAAGCGCACGCTCATCCCGCGCTCGCAATGGCAGTTTGCCGATACGGAAAACGGTAAGGTCGTGCCGAACGAACGCCATATCCGCCTGAAGGGCGGGTTCGAGCCCGGCCGGATTTACGAATACATCTACGTCGTTGCCGATCCTGTGGTCGCGGGCCTGGGGTTCGCGGCGATCCGCGACTTCGCCTCCTACGTGAAGCGTGCCCCGAATGCCGTCCTGCATGCCTCGCGAGTGTACGGCGAGGGGATTTCACAAAACGGCCGGTTTCTGCGGGACTTCCTCTACCAGGGGTTCAACGCGGACGAAGAGGGCAAGCGCGCGCTGGACGGCGTTCTCGCGCACGTCGCCGGCGCCGGCCGCGGCAGTTTCAACTACCGCTTCGCGCAGCCGTCGCGGGATGCGCAACCCACATCGTCGGTGTTTTTTCCCACCGACATCTTCCCGTTCACCGACCTTCCCGAGACCGACCCGGTCAGCGGCGGGCGCGCCGGGCTCCTCGACCGTGCCGTCGCGGAGGACGTCGTGCCGAAGATCTTCTTTTCCAACACCTCCTACGAGTATTGGGGGCGGGTTGCCGCGCTGACGCATGTCGACGCGGAGGGCAGGCAGGACGTGCCGCTCGACGACACTGTCAGGATCTATCACTTGACCGGCCTGCAGCACTTCTCCGGCCCCTATCCGCCGCGCAAAGGCGCCGGCGATCTGCTCGGGCAGCAGGCGCAATCCGCATTGCCCGTCAGATTCTTCTGGCGGGCGCTGATTGCCAACATGGATGCCTGGGTGCGCAACGACACCCCGCCGCCGCGCAGCAGCTATCCGCGTCTCGATGAGGGTACGCTCGTGCCGTTGCGCGACTACGCCTTTCCGCCGATTCCCGAGGTCAACAGGCCCATCGAGGCCAATGACGCCGGGCGCCTGGATTTCGGGCCGCAGTGGCAGCAGGGGATTCTGGGCATGCAGCCGCCCAAGGTCGGCAAACCCTTTGCGCTGCTCGTGCCGCAGGTGGACACCGATGGGAACGAGCGCGACGGGGTCCGCCTTCCTGAAATCGTGGTGCCGCTCGGCACCTACACGGGCTGGAACCTTCGCGATCCCTCCATCGGAGCTCCCGAGCAACGGGTGGCGTTCGAGGGCTCCTACATTCCATTCGCGAAAACGGCGAGCGAGCGCCGCAAGGCGGGCGATCCACGCAAGTCGGTCGAGGAGCGTTACGGCAGCCGGGAGGACTATCTCGACCGGTTCGCGCATGCGCTCGATGAGCTCATCGGCCAGCGCTGGATTCTTCCCGAAGACCGTGCCGCGCTCCTGGCTCGCGGGCAACAGGAATGGGAAGACGCGACGCGCTGAGCAGGAAGTCCTCGTGCCGTTGAGCGGGAGCCTAGTTCACCGGCACCGGGTTGGCGAACGTTCCGGGGGCGGCAGCATTCTGCAACAGCACTGTTGCATTGTTGCCGTCGGCGACCGCGATGTCAGGATGCCCATCGCCGTTGAGATCGGCGATTGCCACGCTCAGAGGCTGCCCGAAGCCAGCATAGCTCGTCGCCGCCAGGAATGTGCCGGGGCTGGTCGCGCTTTGCAGCAACACCGAGACGGCGCCCGTGGGCGCGGGCCCCAGGCTCGCTACGACGAGATCCGGCTTGCCGTCGCCGTTGAGATCGGCGACGGCAACATCGATGGCGCCCCACGGCGTCGCGTAAGTGACCGGCGCGAGAAAGCTTCCGGGATGCGTGGAGTCCTGCAGAAGCACCGAAACGCCGGCAGCGCCGGTTCCATCGCTGCCCGGGCCGCGATTCGCGACGATGAGATCCGGCAGGCCGTCGCCGTTCACATCCATGATCCGCACGGCTTGCGGCTGCGCGCCCGCAGGGAAAGTGACCGCCGCGAGAAAGGTGCCGGGACTTGCGGGATTCTGGAAGAAGATGGTGACTTGTCCGTGGTTGCCGTTACTGTCGTAGTCCGCCGCCACGACGTCCGGCAGCCCGTCGCCATTCAAGTCGCCGACCGCAACGCTCGGGGTCATGTTGCCGGTCGGGAGATTCACCGTGGTGAATGTTCCCGGATTAGCCGCACTCTGGAGCAATACGATTGCATTGCCGCTCGCGCTGAGGTCGGCGAACACCAGGTCGGGCTTACCGTCGCCGTTGATGTCGGCGCTCACGACCTGGTTGGGTTGTCCGCCCGTCGTCACGGTCGTGGCGGCGAGATATTTCCCCGGATTGGCCGGGTCGTGCATGAAGATGGAAGCGTTGCCGCTGCTGAAATTCGAGATCACCAGGTCGGCGTGCCCGGAGCCGGCGAGGTCGACGGCGGCGATGCCGGAGGGATCGCTCCCGGTCGTGGGATAAGAGGCCGCCGGCTGATACGTGCCGGGCGAGGCCGGATTGCCGAGGTATACCGCGGCGATGCCGGGACTGTTCGGGCCGCCCTGATCGACGGTGGTCGCGACCAGCAGGTCCGGCACGCCGTCGCCATTCACATCCTTGACGGCAATCGAGTTCGGGACATAGTTCGAGCCGGAGACCGGCGCAGGCAGCACGACGAAGTAATTGTCGTCGTGCCCGCAGCTTGCCAGGCAGCCCAGCACGGCGGTCGCGCCCACGATCGCGAGCACCCTGTACTTCGAGTCCCTATGTAGTGCGTTCACGTTCGGTGCCCTCCACGCCGAAGTAAGACCTGAAACGGGGCAACGTTTTTGCGCCGATAGGGTTGACCGCAGACGCTGTGGACGGCCGAGCCCGACGGTGCGCGGCTGGATGGATCACCAGGTTTCCGCGCCGAATCCCGCGCGGGAATTATATGTTCAATGATGCCCGCCGACGACTTCGCGGTAAGCTGCACCTCCTTTGCGAGCATAGAGCGGAGACCCGCCATGTCGGACAGTCGCGAAACGGTGTTTCTGTTCGATGTCGACAATACGCTGCTCGACAACGACGCCGTCCAGGAGGACCTCGGCAACCACCTCGAGCGTGAGTTCGGCCGTGCCAAGCGCGACCGGTATTGGGCGATCTTCGAGGAGCTGCGCGCGCAGCTCGGATACGCCGACTATCTGGGGGCGCTGCAACGCTACCGGCTCGAGAATCTCGACGATCCGCAGCTGCTGCTCATGTCCTCTTTCCTGGTGGACTATCCTTTCGCCAGCCGGCTCTATCCCGGAGCGCTCGGGGCGCTGGAGCGCTGTCGCCGCATGGGGCCGACCGTGATCCTTTCCGACGGGGACGTGGTGTTCCAGCCGCGTAAGATCCAGCGCTCGGGCCTATGGGATGCGGTCGACGGACGGGTGCTCATCTACCTGCACAAGGAAAAGATGCTCGACCCTGTCGCGCGCCGCTATCCGGCGCGGCACTACGTCATGGTGGATGACAAGGTCAGGATTCTCGCCGCCATGAAACAGGCCTGGGGCTCGAAGCTCACCACGGTCTTCCCGCGCCAGGGGCATTACGCGCTCGATGCCGTGGAAGTCTCGAAATATCCGTCGCCGGATGTGACGCTCGAGGCCATTGGCGTACTCGCGGAGCGCGATCTTCCGCTGCCAGGTTGATCCGCCGAAAGGGGGATGCGGCGCTTCCCCTGCTGCGCCTTCGGCTATGCTGCGAGCTATGAGCGAAGCTGCTTACGCCTCGCCGGCAACCAGTGCCGGGCGCGTCGTGAATTCCCCGGGACAGGTGCTGTTTGCGAGCCTCATCGGCACCACGATCGAGTTTTTCGATTTCTATATCTATGCGACGGCGGCGGTGCTGGTCTTCCCGCATCTGTTCTTTCCGGGCAGCGATCCGAGCTCGCGCACGCTGCAATCCTTCGCGGCTTTCGCGCTCGCGTTCTTCGCGCGTCCGATCGGTTCGGCGTTGTTCGGGCACTTCGGTGATCGCGTCGGACGCAAGGCGACTTTAGTCGCGGCTCTGCTGACCATGGGCCTGTCGACTGTCGCCGTCGGGCTTTTGCCGACCTACGCGTCCATCGGCCTGCTCGCGCCGCTGCTGCTCGCGTTGTTTCGTCTCGGGCAGGGCCTCGGCCTCGGGGGCGAGTGGGGCGGGGCGGTGTTGCTGGCGACCGAGAACGCGCCCCCGGGCCGGAAAGCGCTGTATGGCATGTTCCCGCAACTCGGAGCGCCCATCGGGTTTCTCTGCTCCACCGGCACGTTCCTGTTGTTGACGAGCTCCCTGAGCGACACGCAGCTGCTCGCCTGGGGGTGGCGCGTGCCGTTTCTCGCCAGCGCGCTCCTCGTCTTTGTCGGCTTGTACGTGCGTCTGCGGTTGACCGAGACCCCGGCTTTCCAGCGCGCCATCGAGAACCACGAGCGTGTGCGCGTGCCGATGTTGACGGTGGTGAGGAATCATCCGCGCGCGCTCGTGCTCGGCACATTCGCGGCGACCGCGACCTTCGTGCTGTTTTATCTGATGACGGTGTTCTCACTCAGCTGGGCGACCTCGGCGCTGAAGTTTCCGCGCAGCGAGTTCCTCGTCTTGCAGATGATCGGCGTGTTGTTCTTCGGCGCGGCGATTCCGCTTGCGGCGTTGCTGGGCGATCGCTGGACCCGCCGCGGAGTGCTCATTGCGGCGACGATCGCCATCATTGCTTTTGGGCTGGTTTTCGCGCCGTTGTTCGGTTCGGGTACCCGGTGCGGGGCGCTGGCTTTCCTGTGCATCGGGCTGGCGGCGATGGGGCTCACGTACGGGCCTCTGGGCACCGCCCTGGCGGAGTTGTTTCCAACCGCCGTGCGTTATACGGGGGCGTCGTTGACGTTCAATCTCGCGGGTATCGTGGGGGCGTCGCTGGCGCCGTACCTGGCCACCTACCTTGCCACTCACTATGGACTGGCTTATGTCGGGTATTACCTGGCGGGGGTTGGCGTGGTGACGTTGGTTGCGCTGGTCCTGCTCGATGAGGGTGGGGCCGCCGCGTAATCATCCTGCGCGGGGCCGCCGGCCTGCGGCCCCGCTTCATACACCGTCCCTGTTACTCCCCCGGGAGATCGAACACGAGCACTTCGGCGTCCTGGCCATCCTTCAGCATCAGGGTCGTCACGTCAGACAGCTTCAGCGCGTCTCCCGCGGCCAACTTGGTCTCGTTTGCGTTGACAGATCCTCGTGCCACGTGCACGTAGATGCGCCGTCCGGGCTTCACTTCCAACACGGATTGCTCGGCGCCGTCGAACAGCCCGGCGTGCACGCGTGCGTCCTGGTGTATGAGCACGGAGCCGTCGGCCCGATCCGGCGACGCGATCACGCGCAGGCGGCCGCGCTTCTGCTCGCTATCGAAGCGCTTCTCCTCATAGCTCGGGTCGATCCGCTGCGTATCCGGCTGGATCCAGATCTGCAGGAAATGCACCGGGTTGGCGAGTGAGGGATTGAACTCGCTGTGCATGACTCCGCGGCCGGCGCTCATCCGCTGCACATCGCCGGGGCGGAGGGTCGAGCCATTGCCGATCGAGTCCTTGTGGGCGAGCTCGCCGGACAGCACGTAGCTGATGATCTCCATGTCCCGGTGGCCGTGAGAGCCAAAACCCTGGCCCGGCGCCACCCGATCCTCGTTGATGACCCGCAGCGGCCCGAATTCGACGTGTTCCGGATCGAAATAGTCCGCGAAAGAGAAACTATGAAAGGACTTGAGCCAGCCGTGATCGGCATAGCCTCGTTCATTGCTGCGTCGGATCTCGTTCATGGGAACCTCCTTGGGCAATCACAATAAGGTCGAACAATCGAATAAAAAAGCGCAAAATTTGCCGCCTACCTATCGGGTTTCTTGAGGTTTACGATGGCCCTGCCCCTGGCGAGAACCTCTCTGGAGCAGTGGGCCGTGCTGGCCGCGGTCGTCGACGAGGGAGGCTATGCGCAGGCCGCGACGGCGCTGCATCGGAGCCAGTCGGCTGTGAGCTACGCCGTCGGCCGGTTGCAGGAGGAGCTCAATCTGCCGCTCCTCGTCATCGAGGGTCGCAAGGCGGTGCTCACGCCGCATGGCCAGACCCTGCTGCAACGGGCGCGGGGCATGCTGCGGGACATGAATACTCTCGAGTTGCTCGCCCGCAGCCTCAAGCAGGGCTGGGAGCCGCAGCTGACGCTGGTCGTGGACGCGGCTTTTCCACGCGAGCGTCTGCTGAAGATCGTGGCTGAGCTGCAGCAGCTGTGTCCCAACACTCAGATGCAGCTCTCCGATGCCGTCCTGTCTGGCGCCGAAGAGGCGATCACCGGTGGGCTTGCCGATGTCGTGGTGACGGCCCACGTCCCGACCGGATCCTTCGGTGAATTTCTGCTCGATGTCACCTTCGTGGCTGTTGCCCGGCCCGGGCATCCGTTATTCGCTGTCGGTCATGAGCTGTCGTTTGCGGACCTCACCCGGCATGTGCAGGTCGTAGTGCGCGATTCGGGAGTGAAGCATCCCCGCGATGAGGGGTGGTTAGGCGCGGAACGGCGCTGCACGGTGAGCAGCATGGAGGCTTCGCTGGCCACGGTGAGCGCGGGGCTCGCCTATGCATGGTTGCCCGAGCATGTGGTTGCCGAGTCGCTGCGGAATGGGACTCTCCAGGCGCTGCCTCTGGCCATGGGGAAGGAGCGCCGGGTGCCGTTGTATCTCGTGCTCGTGC
>CAZDTG010000034.1:0-33310 GCA_964508005.1 uncultured Steroidobacteraceae bacterium | reverse complement strand
GTCCGGGTATTCAAAACAGGCCCGGACTTCCTCGATCCCATGATTCTCGAGCGGGCGAGTGGTCGGCCCGCCTATCAGCTCGATCTGTGGATGGGGGGTGAGGATCACTGCCGCACTCTGCTGTACGAGGCGGCAGGCGAGGCCGATCTGATCCTGATCGAGGGGGTCATGGGGTTGTTCGACGGGACGCCAAGTAGCGCGGACCTGGCGCAGCGCTTCGGCGTTGCGGTGCTTGCGGTGATCGATGCGGAGTCCATGGCCCAAAGCTTCGGCGCGATTGCTCATGGCCTTGCTTCCTACCGCGCCGGCTTGCCCTTCTATGGAGTGCTTGCAAACCGCGTTGCCGGTGCGCGTCACGCGGAGCTGACCCGGCAGGGCATGCCGCCCGGTTTGGCCTATTGGGGCGCCGTCATGCGCGACTCGGGCTTCGAGCTCCCCGACCGGCATTTGGGCTTGGTGCAGGCCGAGGAGGTGGGTGACCTGGAGCAGCGCCTGTCTGCTGCGGCGACAACGCTCAAAGACACCGGGCTGTCACAGCTTCCGCCCGCAGTTGAGTTCGTCGCGGCGCAGGGCAGCCCCAGCGAGCGGGTCCCGACGGAACCGATACTCGCCGGCACGCGCATTGGCATTGCCCGCGATCGCGCGTTCTCCTTTCTTTACCGGGCCAATCTGGACCTGCTCGAGGCGATGGGTGCCGAGTTGGTGTTTTTTTCGCCCCTGACGGACCCGGATTTGCCGCTGGTCGACAGCCTTTACCTGCCAGGGGGATACCCGGAGCTGCACCTGGCTCAGCTCAGCGCCAACCGGTCGCTGGCGCGGGCCCTGCAAGTGCACGTGGACGCGGGCAAGCCGCTGTATGCCGAATGCGGAGGTCTGCTCTACCTGTTGGAATCGCTGACGGGCGTAAACGGACAGCGGAGCGCCATGGCGGGGCTCCTGCCGGGAAACGCTACCATGCAGCCGCGCCTCACCGGCCTGGGCTATCAGTCAGCGCCGCTCCCGGGTGGTGTCCTGCGCGGGCATACATTCCACCACTCCACCATCGACATACCCCTTACACCGTCGGCACGCGCAGAGCGCTTGTACAACACATCGCCCGGAGAGGCGATCTATCGCAGGGACCGCCTCATTGCGAGCTATCTGCACAACTACTTTCCTTCCAATCCGCGGGCTGCCGCGGCGCTGTTCCAGCGCTGAGCCAACATAAATGAGCGCACTTCTCACCATCGTCGCCGTATTGCTGGATACCGCCCTTGGGGAGCCGCCCCGGTGGCACCCGCTGGTCGGATTCGGCCGATGGGCGCAATACCTCGAGCGACAGTCAAACCCCCGCAAGAAGCTCGACACCAGCGCTGAGCGGCACCCTCTTGCGCTGAGATGCCGGGGTGTTCTGGCGGTAAGCGTCGCAGTGGGTCCGTGGGTGTTCCTTACCGGCCTCGCTGCAACTTTGCCCTCGTTGCGCTATCTGGTGGCGGTCGTGGCCCTCTATTTCGCTCTGGGTCACCAAAGCCTCAGGCAACATGCACTGCGGGTGCGCCAGGCTCTGGACGAAGGCAACCTCGATGAGGCGCGTAGAAGAGTCGGCCTCATGGTGAGCCGCGATACCGGAAGAATGGATAGCCGAGGTGTCGCCGCCGCCGCGGTGGAGTCCGTCCTTGAAAACGGGAATGACGCGGTCTTCGGCGCTCTGTTCTGGTTTCTGATCGCGGGTGCACCCGGCGTGCTGTTGTATCGACTTGCAAACACCCTGGACGCCATGTGGGGTTACCGCACGCCACAATACCTCTACTTCGGGTGGGCGGCAGCAAGGCTCGACGATGTTCTGAACTTCGTGCCGGCGCGTCTGACGGCTCTGACCTACGCCTTGATGGGCAGTACGAGAAGCGCGCTGTCTTGCTGGCGTTCGCAGGCTGCGGCGTGGGAAAGCCCTAATGCGGGACCCGTCATGGCGGCCGGTGCGGGGGCGTTGGATTTGGGGCTGGGCGGCGGCGCGTACTATCACGGCCACTGGGAAGAGCGTCCGCCGTTGGGTGTGGGGCGGGCCCCGGATGCCACCGCGATTACCGCTGCTGTGCGTCTGGTTCGGGGCGGTGTGTTGCTGTGGTTGCTGGTTGCCGTCATGATCGAGGTGGCCGCGCATGCTTGAGCACGGAGGGCGTCTCCTGCAAGCCGTGCGGCGTTATGGTCTGCCGCGCGAGGGCTGGCTCGACTTGTCGACCGGCATCAACCCCATCGGCTGGCAGGGTGCGGTCCCGCCGATCTCGAGTTGGAACCGGTTGCCCGAGGAAGAGGACGGTTTGGTCGAGGCCGCGGGCTCCTACTATGGAGCCAGGGCACTGTTGCCGGTCAGCGGCTCGCAGGCCGCGATTCAGGCGTTGCCGCGGCTGCGCGGCCGCTCCCGCGTCGGAGTCCCTGCACTAGGCTACAACGAGCACGGCCATCGCTGGAAACAGGCAGGGCACGAGGTGGTTCCCCTGGCCATCGCGGAATTCGCGGCGGCCGCCAACGACCTCGACGTACTCATCGTCTCGAATCCCAACAACCCCACGGGCGACCGGTTCACCCCTGCGGAATTGCTCGAGTTGCACGCGCACCTGAGCGCCCGCGGCGGCTGGCTGGTGGTCGATGAGGCGTTCGCGGATTCAACACCGGAAGACAGCATGGCGCGCTTCACCGACCGCGACGGGCTCATCGTGCTGCGCTCCCTGGGGAAGTTCTTCGGACTGGCCGGGGCGCGCGTCGGCTTCGTGCTCTCGACGCCGGCGTTGTTGAATGCGCTGGCAGGGTGGCTGGGACCGTGGACCATTGCCGGACCGTCACGCCTGGTTGCACGCGCCGCCCTCAGCGATGGGGTCTGGCAGGACACCACGCGCCGGCGCTTGCGAGGCGCGAGCCGGCGACTTGCCGAGCTGCTCACACGTCATGGGCTGACGCCCGCTGGCGGGTGTGACCTCTTCCAGTGGGTCCGTATGCCGCATGCATTTCAGATCCATGACGCGCTGGCAAAACAGGGTGTGCTGACACGCCAATTTGTGTCGTCGCCCAGCCTGCGCTTCGGCCTTCCCGCGACCAGCGAAGACTGGGAACGCCTCGGCCGCGTGTTGAGTAGTCTGCAGATTCATGAGGTGGCGGAGTGAATGCCCGAACTCTGATGGTGCAGGGTACGACGTCCGACGCCGGCAAGAGCAGCCTGGTTACCGGGCTGTGTCGCGTGCTGAAGCGGCGTGGTTTCCGCGTGGCGCCGTTCAAGCCGCAGAACATGGCGCTCAACAGCGCGGTGACCGTGGATGGCGGCGAGATTGGCCGCGCGCAGGCGCTCCAGGCACAGGCCGCAGGCGTCGAGCCAACCACCGATATGAACCCGATTCTGCTGAAACCCAACACCGATCTGGGAGCCCAGGTCATTGTCCACGGGCGTGCGGTCGGCAACATGCGCGCGGCGGAATACCATCGATACAAGAGTATTGCCCGTGAGGCGGTGCTGGCCTCGCATGAGCGACTGGCCGCCCGCTACGAGGTGATCGTGACCGAAGGCGCCGGCTCGCCCGCCGAGATCAATCTCCGGGAAGGCGACATCGCCAACATGGGTTTCGCGGAGGCGGTCGATTGCCCGGTCATTCTGATCGCCGACATCGAGCGCGGCGGAGTCTTTGCGCATCTCGTTGGCACGGTGGCGCTGCTGAGCCCCAGCGAGCAGGCACGTGTCGCGGGATTTGTCATCAACCGGTTCCGGGGTGACCCCAGACTGTTGGATCCCGGCTTGCGCTGGCTGGAGCAGTACACCGGTAAGCCGGTCTTCGGAGTGCTGCCCTATCTGCACGGGCTCCAGTTGGATGCCGAGGATGCGATCGATCGTGAGCGGGGCAGCGCCGCTGCAGGCGCACTGAAAGTGCTCGTGCCGGTGCTGCCGCGTATCAGCAATCACACTGACTTCGATCCATTGCGCCACCACCCCCAGGTGGAGCTGCTTTACGTGGGTCCGCGCGAGGCGCCGCCGCCGGCGGACCTGGTGATTTTACCGGGCTCGAAGAGTGTGCGCGGCGATCTGGAGTGGCTGCGGCAGCAGGGATGGCCGGCCTATCTGGAAAGGCATTTGCGATACGGAGGCAAGGTCATGGGCATCTGCGGCGGGTTTCAGATGCTCGGCCGGGTCGTTGCCGATCCGCTGGGATTGGAAGGGCCTCGTGGCGAGAGTCCAGGGTTGCAGTGGTTGGATCTCGAGACCGTGCTCGAAGCGGAGAAGCAGTTGCGCAACACCACTGGCGTACTCACTCTCGGTAAGGCTCCTCTGCGGGGCTATGAGATCCACGCGGGCGTGACCCGCGGCAGGGCGCTCGACAAACCTTCGGCGATGCTGGATGGCGGGCGCGCGGACGGTGCGATTTCCGACGATGGACAGATCCTGGGCACCTACCTGCATGGCCTTTTCGAAGCACCGGATGCGTGTGCGGCGCTGTTGAGGTGGGCGGGCCTGCGTGAGCCGCAGAAGATCGATTACGTAATCGTTCGCGAGCGGGCAATCGAGCGGCTGGCGGACGCCGTCGAGAGTCACATCGACCTGCGGAGGATTTTGGACTCACTCGATGTCGATGCCGGCAGACAGCGCGTCGATTCGCGGGCGCAAGCGCCGGTATGAATACCGGCACACAGGAATGAACATCGAGAAGCCAAAAATCGCCGATTATCGCCGACACCTGCTGGTCTGTGTCGGCCCCCGCTGCGCGCAGGAGGGCGAATCTCAACAGCTGTTCGACAGCCTGGGCGAGAAATTCAAGGCGGCCGGACTGGACCAGGGCCATCTGCGGGTCAAGCGCACCCGGGTGCACTGCTTCGCCGCCTGTCGCGGCGGACCCGTGCTGTGTGTGCAGCCCGATGGGGTCTGGTACTACAACGTCACGCCACGCAACCTCGATCGCATCATCGCGGAGCATCTCGTCGGCGGCCGACCCGTCGAGGAGTTGGTGTTTCATCAGGGCCCGCAGATTCCCGGCGCCGAATGAGCTGTCTTCCGCCCGCATCAGAGCGCCACCGACGCAAAGCGCGGCCAGGCGATCGGCACGGCGTGTCGCGCGCGGGCTCGTGCATGAAGGCGGCATAGACCGGCCGGGCTGGGCTAGTCGTCAGTCAGAGCGTTGCGCCGGCGCTCTCAGTGGCACATGTAATTCTCATCGTCCCGCTGCTTCGTTGCGCAGACGTGCAAGAACTTGTCCAAGGCAATGTTACGGCCGCATAGGACGGCGGCGACTTTGCCGCCTTTGTACGCGGCGGCACATTTGAGGAGGCCGGCGACGGCGACGCCGGCGGCGCCTTCGATGATCCAACGCTCCGTTTGGGCGACGCTGCGGATGGCGCCGGCGATTTCCAATTCGGTTACCGTGAGCGTTTCATCGATCACTTCATTACAGATCGGGAAAGTCACGGAACCCGGCTCGACTGCGCCGGCGGTTGCGTCGGAGAGCGTGGGGTACTCGACGCAATCGACGATCGCGCCGGCCTTGAGAGCTTGGAGCATGCAGGGTGAGTTCTCCGGCCATACTCCCACGATACGAGTCTGGGGACTCAGCTCCTTGAGAGCGGTGCCGATGCCGCTGATGAGTCCGCCGCCGCCGACCGACACGAACACTGCGCTGAGCTGCGGCTCCTGACGGGCCAGCTCTATGCCGATGGTGCCCTGGCCGGCGACGACGTCGAGATCGTTGTAGGGCGAGATGTAGGCCTTGCCCTGGAGCTCCGCTTGCCGCCGCGCCTCCAACTCTGCGTCGATGGGCGGCCCGCCGACGACAACCACTTCGGCGCCGTAGGAGCGAATCGCCGTCATCTTCTCGGGCGTTGTCGATGATCCGCAATAGACCGTTACCGCGATGCCTGCGAGCGCACCCGCTCTTGCAACAGCTTGACCGTGGTTCCCGGTGGACGCTGTGATTACGCCTGCGCGGCGCGCCGCATCACCCAACACCCGGATCTTGTTCGCAGCTCCCCGGACCTTGAACGAGCCGGTGGGCTGCAGGTGCTCGCACTTCAGCAGCACTTCACAGCCGGCAGCGGCCGACAGCGCCGGGCTCGCCTCCAGCGGCGTCACCGGCATCTGGGGCCTGATTCCAACTTCGGCCTCCAGGATCCTCGCAAAAAGTGCCGTCATACGGTCTCCTGAAGCAGGCTCACTGTTCGATTCCCCGCTCGAGCCGGGCGCGTCCGGGAGTTGCGGCTCGTCCAACGAACGGGGTCAGCGACTGCTGCGTCTGGGCGGCCCGGTGCCATCACCCGCAACTCCCGATTTCCGGGCAAATTAGCACGCGGGCTTCGGTTATGCTTCTGTCCCGGCAGTAAAACAGTGCAGGACGGGAGGTCAGCCGATGAGCGACCCGCATTTGCGAGAGATCCGTGACGTCACGCCCAGCTCCGACGGCTGCGAGGACTGCCTGCGGGTTGGCTCGGACTGGGTGCATCTGCGCCTGTGCCTGATCTGTGGCCACGTCGGCTGCTGCGATGACTCGCCCCTGCGGCATGCCCGGGCCCACTTTCATTCCACCCGCCATCCGATCATCCAGTCCTTCGAGCCGGGAGAGGATTGGCGCTGGTGTTTCGTTCACGAGGCCGTCGTGTGAGGGGACGCCGGCGGCTCGCTCGCTACGAACAGTAGCGAGCACGGCGCCCGCTCCAGGAGATCCGCGGGCACCTCGCCGAAGTAGAGCTGGTCGCCGGGTCGCGGACTGACGCCCATGACCAGCAGGTCGTACTCGCCATCGCGCACCTCACGCATGATGGCGTTCTCGGCGGTTCGGCGGCTGCGAATGGTGCCCGTCACCTCGACTCCGTACGCTTTGCCAAGCTCGACGATGTCCCGAATGGTTGCATCGGCGCCGCTGTCCGGTGCCAACGCGATACCGAACCGCATGCCCCAGCGCCGCCTCTCCCGGGAAGATGAGCCGGCAACGTGTAACGCCGTCACCCTGCCGCGTGAGCCCTGCGCGAGGGCGATCGCCAACTCCGCGCCTTGTCGTGAGATCGGTGTTCCGGTCACCGGGACCAGGATATTCAGCGGCTCACGATCCCCGGGATGGCCCTTGGCGTCCCGGGCCGTCCTGGGGCCGGTGGTACCTGCGTCCCGGGCCATTGCGTCCTCCGGGTCCTCCGCGCTCCGCTCAGGGCTGCGGCCGTTACGATGCTTGCCCCGGGCGATCGTGATGGCAGTGGGTCCTCCGAAGCTGACAGCACTGCGGGTAATCTGATCGGTGAACCCGTTTCCGTCGGAGGCCGGCTCCCGTCCGATGACGAGGAGTCCGTAACCCTTCTTTGCCTCCTCGCTGATCGCCTTCTCCGTCTCGGCGGGCTCCTCGATGCGCATCGTGATGTCGACCTTGCGCTCCGGGGGATCGCGCTCGCCGGCAGGCTCGGCTGCCTCGCCGCCTGATTGTGCCGCTTGCGTCAGAACAGTGGCGGTGCGCTCGGCCTGCTCCTGCGTTCCGGGAAGCGCCGCGGCGGTCGCATAATCGAAGTGGAGAGCGGTTGTGGGAATGCGCCGCACGCCCGCGAGCAGCCCCACGAGTCGCGAGGCAAGCTGTCCGCTGTAGCTCGAATCGACGGCGACGAGCAGACGCTCGACGTGCGGGAAGAAGCCGCGCGCCTCCATATCCTCGCGCTCGAGCCGTTCTCGTTCCTCCTCGCTCATCGGCAACCGGCACACGGCCCAGCGCAGCATGGGCGGCATCACCATCGTCGTGACGACAGCCATGGTCACGATCGATGTGAACAGGCTCTGGCTCAATACTCCCATGGAAAGGCCGATCGAAGCGATGATGACTTCCGTCGAGCCGCGGGCATTCATGCCGCTGCCGACGGCCACGGATTCCGCGAACGTCAGTCCGCCAATGCGTCCGCCCAGAACTGCGCCGGCGAATTTGCCGATGCTCGCGATGACGATCAGGCCGAGGGTGAGCAGCAGCAGGTCCGGGCTGGCCAGCGCTTGCAGGTTGGCGGACAGGCCGGCCATGCCGAAAAACACGGGCATGAAAAGCGCGACAATGAGCCCGCGCAGCTGCTCATCGATGTGTCGCGTGAGAATCGGCGACTGCCCCACGAGAATGCCGGCGACGAACGCACCCAGCACCGTATGGACACCGATGGCATCGGTGATGAGCGCCATCGTACCGGCCACGACGATGATCATCGTGATGGCCGGCAGCTCGGTGACGAACCGGTCGTTTGCCCAGCGAATGAGGAAGAAAACGAAGCGGCGTCCTACCGTAAAGCTCAGGAGCAGAAACAGGGCGGTACCCACGACGCTGCGGGTGACCGAGCCCATGTCGATGCTGCCATGGAGCGCCAGTCCGAACGTCACCGACATGATGATCCAGCCGATCGTGTCGTCGATGACTGCCGAGGCGACGATGACCTGGCCGACGGTGCGGCGCAAAAATCCGAGCTCCCGCACCAGCAGCGCGACGATCTTCACGGAGGAGATCGAAAGGGCCGTGCCGAGAAACAACGCGGTGATGAGCCGCCTGTGCGGATCGGGGAGTACCGTTTCGGGCAGCCATTCGCCGACGAGGATGCCGCAGGCGAAGGGGATGGCGATGCCCGCGATCGAGACACTGAGCGCCGTGCGCCGGCAACTGCGGATCACCGACAAGTCGGTCTCCATGCCGGTCAACAACAGCAGGAGCAGGATACCGAGCTGCGAGACGGCATCCAGCATGGCTTTCTGGGCGGGCAGGTCCGGAAACAGCGCGTGGTGCAATCCCGGCCAGACGGCGCCCAACACGGAAGGCCCCAGAATCATGCCGCCGATGAGCTGGCCCATGACCGCCGGCTCCCCGACGCGCTCCATGAGCTCCCCCACCAGCCGGCCACAAAGGATCAGGGCGACGATCTGGCCGAAGAAGACGGCCAGCGAAGGCTCCTGAGTGCCGTGGCCCGCCGCAGCCATGATCGCGGCAGGCCACAGGCAGGCCAGGAGCACGGCGGGGAGTGCCCGGACAACGGGCTGCGAGACTTTCATCGCTGCGCATTATCGGGGAAACGGCCTGCAACATAGCCATATTCCACCGCAGGGGGCCGGTGCTGCAGGGCTGCGCCGATCAGTCCGGGCGGGACAATCTCTCCAGACCGGTGGTGACGCTAGCTGCCTTGTCCGTCCACGGTACTGTGGCCGCCCGGGGACTTCTGGCGGCCATCGATGCTGTGCAGATACCGCGCGAGGGCATCGACTTGATCCGCCGGCAGCGGCGCGCCGTAGGAGTTGCGCATCTTGTTGATCTCGGCGGCCCATTCATCCTGCGTGAGCGGAGGCTGTCGCAACACCATCCCGGCCGAGTGGCAGATCAGGCATTGACCATTGGCGATGTCGGCGCCGTTACCGGGCGGGAAGGAGGACTGGCTCGCGGGCAGCTGGACAGTGACCTTCACCCACTTTTGCACAGGTGCCCCGGCTGGCTTTTCCGCGGAGGGCGTGGCATCACCCGCATGCGCGACCGCGAGTCCTATCGCAAGCGCGAGGGGGGCCCAGATAAAAGCAACATTGCGCAGCTTTCCGCTCATGATTACACCCCCAAGTCTTCAGGCCGCCCGCACGGAGATCGACTCGATCACGTTACGCATGAACCCCGCGCCGTTCCAGTTGGCGTGGTCGGGCTGCGCGCTGCCCGCTGTGTTGACTGCCTTGACCATCAGCTTGTGCGGACCTGCCGACGCAAGGCGCAATGGCGCTTCCCAGCGACGGAAGCTGTATTTACCGTGATCCGTCCCGAGACGCGCTTCCTGCCAATGACCTCCGCCGTCGGAGGTGAACAGCACCTTCGCAACCCCGGCATCACCGCCGAAAGCGATTCCCCGCACGCTCGTGGCTCGTCCAACCTTCAGGACGGCACCGTCCCCGAGGTTGGTGAAGAACGAGCGCGGCACCATGCGGTTGATGGGAATCATCTTCACGCCCTTCTGCCCCGGCACGACGTTGGCGAACGGCGTGTCGGGAATCAGGTAGGCCTTGCTCGTCCAGAAGTTGTCATCGGGTCGATCCAGCACCTCGATGTCGTTGAGCATCTTCACCCAGTAGGTCGCATACCATCCGGGCACGACCAATCGCAATGGGAATCCGTTCACGAGGGGCAGGTGCGCGCCGTTCATCGCGTAGGCGATCATGACTTCGCCGTCGCGCGCATGATCGATGGCGAGCGATTTCATGAAGTCGGGTGTTTGCGGCAGGGGCCCGCTATCGAGCCCGTTGAAGCGCACTTGCAGCGCCCCGGCCTTCACGCCCGCACGATCGAGCACGTCCTTCAAACGCACTCCTCTCCAGAGGGCGTTGCCCATCGCACCGTTCGCCCACTGTCCTCCCGCCACACGCGGATCGAAAAAGCCCCGTGAATTCCCGGAGCACTGGTTGACCGCGGCAATCTCGAACGGCTCGAATTCGCGTACCAGCTCATCGAGCCGCAACGAAACCGGCTGTTGGACGTGGCCGTGAATGTCGAGACGAAACGTGGCCGGATCGATGCTGGTGGGAATGCTCGCCAGGTGCCAGCGCACGTAGAAGCGATCGTTGGGCGTGAACACACCCTGATCGAAGACTTCAAACGGCGTTTCCAGCAGCGGCGGGCGGGTACGCTGCAGGAGCATGGCTCCTTTCTGTGGAAAGTCCGTCACGATCTCGCGCTGCCCATTGACGAAGGGAAGCTCGGCGGGCGTTGCCGCCATGGCCTTCCATGCCGATGCCCCGAGCAGTCCCGCCATGCCAATCCCACCTGCACCCGCGAGAAAGCGCCGCCGCGACAGGTGCGGTGCCTGGAAAGTGGTTCGTTGCATGAGATGTTCTCCCTCTAAGTCGAGCGGGTCGTGCAGGGGCGCTGCGCCGGTGTTGGTCCGACTTCGCCTGCAATCGACCGCTCTTCGAGCCAAGGGCATCGCGAACAGATTGTAGCCCAGGATGGCGCTGCGGGCGATCGTCATCGCGGCATTTGAGCGGGTGATGTCGAAACAGGAGCGGAGAATTTCAACCGTAACACGGCGTGAGGCTGTAGAATCGGCCGATCCCCGGGAAATGCCGCCAAATAGTTGAATTGCAGAGGGATAATCCCGCTCTCCGCGCTGCTGCTCGCGCTGTGCGCGCTCACCGCATGCAGGACCAACCCGGACGTACGGCCAACCTCCGCGGGCGGCCCGCCAGTTGCGATCTACGTCGTCAAACGCAGTTGGCACATCGACATCGGCTTCGATGCGGCGGAGCTTCCTCAACCGCTGGCATCATTACGCGCGCCGCTGCCGAATGCCCGCTATCTGTTGTTCGGCTTTGGCGATAAACACTATCTGCTGACCCAGGGGCGAAGCTTCGACCGGCTGCTGGGGGCAGTGTGGCCGGGGGAGGGTTTGGTTCTCCTGACCGGCATCGAGGCGACGCCGGAGGAGGCGTTCGGCGCGCGCGAGGTGATGCGCCTGACCGTGAGCGTGACTCAGGCGCTGGAGATGGAAGAGTTCGTCTGGAAGACGCTTGCCCAGAACGGGGTCGCCACCGTGCTGGCACCCGGTCCATACCCCGGAAGTTTTTATTACACATCGAGCCAGCGCTACTCCGGCCTGCACACGTGCAATACCTGGGCGGCGCAGGCGCTACGCTCCGCAGGTCTTCCCGTTCACAGCTCCGGAGTCGTGTTCTCAGGCCAGCTCTGGCGCCAGGTGCGACGGATCGAACGTCGCGAAAAAAACCGAGGCAATCAGACGGCGACGCGCCTGTGAGTGGCACGCTACGCTTCAGGTTACTATATAGGCCTCATGGCTGACTTCGACTACGCGGTGATCGGCGGCGGCATCGCGGGAATATCGGCTGCCGCGGAGCTCGCCCGGTCGCATCGCGTGCTGCTTCTCGAGCGCGAGCCGCACCTCGCCTACCACACCACGGGGCGCTCGGCCGCGATCTATTCGGAGACCTACGGTAACCGCGCCATTCGCGCGCTGACCTCGGCCAGCCGGAGCTTTTTCGAGAGTCCGCCCGAGGGCTTCACTGCCCAACCCTTGCTCAGGCCGCGTGCCTGGCCCTGCGATGCCCAGCCCGAGGAGCTGGATGTCGCGCTGTGCGTGGATCGTCTCGAGCTTGCTCTCGATCTGCCCATAGCGCGCATCGAGCGCTCCTGGGCTGGCCTGCGTACCTTCGTCCCGGACCGCACGCCTGCCGTGGGTTTTGACCCGCGGGTGCCGGGATTTTTCTGGCTCGCAGGGCAGGGCGGCTATGGCATTCAGACATCCCCAGCGCTGGCGCGTGTAGTTGCCGCACTGGCCCGGGGTGAGCGAATACCCTCCGAGCTACTCGATTTCGGTGTGGATGTCAGCGCCCTGGACCCGGCCAGACTCCGGCAGCTTCAGGTCTGATGGCCGTACGACGGGCGCGCGCCGTCCTGGCCGTCAGGCTCGGGCTGCCTTAGCTCCCTTTCTGTCGAGGCGATGCGCGCGCAGTATCTCCTCTGTGTAGCCGTTCGGCTGAGCCCGGCCTTCGAACACGAGGGCGCAGGCGGCCGCGAACGCGAGGCTGCGGTCGAAGTTGTCGCTCATCGGGACGTAACCCGGGTCGCCGGCGTTCTGCTGGTCGACCACTTTCGCCATGCGCCGCAGCGCCTGCAGGACCTGCTCCCGGGTGCAGACTCCGTGATGCAGCCAGTTCGCCACATGTTGACTGGAGATGCGCAGCGTCGCCCGGTCCTCCATGAGCCCGACGTCGTGAATGTCGGGCACCTTCGAGCAGCCGATGCCGGCATCGACCCAACGGACCACGTAGCCCAGAATGCCCTGCGCGTTGTTGTTGAGCTCCGCCTCGATATCGGCGGGTTGCCAGCCCGGAGGGCTCGCCAGCGGCGGCAGCAGAATGTCGTCGAGCGCGGCGCGGGGGCGCCCGGCGAGCTCCCCCTGAACCTTCGCCACATCGACCATGTGATAGTGGAGAGCGTGCAGCGTCGCTGCGGTGGGTGAGGGCACCCAGGCGGTGTTGGCGCCGGCGCGCGGCTGCCCGACCTTGGTCCGCAGCATCTCTGCCATGCGATCGGGCATCGCCCACATGCCCTTGCCGATCTGCGCCCTGCCGCGCAAGCCGCAGGCGAGGCCCACATCGACGTTGTGGCGCTCGTAAGCATCCAGCCACCTGGCCTGCTTGATCTCGGCCTTGCGCACGACCGCGCCGGCCTCCATCGAGGTGTGGATCTCATCCCCGGTGCGGTCGAGGAAGCCGGTATTGATGAAGACGACCCGCTGCCGCGCGGCGCGCAGGCACTGTTGCAAGTTGACGGTCGTGCGGCGCTCCTCGTCCATGATGCCCATTTTGAGCGTGTTGCGGGCGAGGCCGATGAGGTCCTCGACCCGCCCGAACAGCTTGTCCGCGAACACGACCTCATCCGGCCCGTGCATCTTGGGTTTGACGATGTAGATGGAGCCGGTGCGCGAGTTGCGGAAAGCGCCGCTCCCATACAGGTCGTGGCACGCGATGAGCGAGGTGATCGCGCAATCGATGAAGGTCTCCGGTACCGGACGTCCCTCGAGCGTGACCATATCGTTCATCATGTGATGACCAACATTGCGCACCAGGAGAAGGCTGCGGCCGGGTAATGTCAGCGTGCCGCCCGACGGCGTGGTGTACGTGCGGTCGGGGTTCAAGGTGCGCACCATCTGCCGTCCGCCCTTCGCGAAGCTCGCCTGCAGCGTGCCCTTCATGAGGCCGAGCCAGTTGCGGTACACGCGCACCTTGTCGGCGGCATCGACCGCCGCGACGGAGTCTTCGCAATCCTGAATCGTCGTGATCGCGGACTCGATCACGACATCGGCAATGCCGGCCGCGTCTGTCTTGCCGATCCGGTGGCTGCGGTCGAACCGGATCTCGACGTGCAGCCCGTGATGTTTGAGGAGGACGGCGCTCGGCGCGCCCGCATCACCATGGAAACCCACCAGGGCCCCCGGATCGGCAAGCGTCGTTGCGACGGGGCTCTGGGCCGAGCCGGCCACCCGCACCACCAGTCGTCCGCCTTCGATGACGTACGATCGGGCATCGGCGTGCGATCCCTGTGCCAGCTTGAAATGATCGTCGAGGAAGGCGCGGACATAGCCGATGACTCGCGCGCCGCGCACCGGATCGTAGCCGCCGCTCGGAACCGGAAGTCCTTCGCTGATGGCGTCAGTGCCGTAGAGGGCGTCGTAAAGGCTCCCCCAACGCGCATTCGCGGCGTTCAACGCATAGCGGGCGTTGTCCACCGGCACCACCAGCTGCGGGCCTGCGATGTGGGCGATCTCGGCATCGACGCCCGCGGTTTCGACTTGAAACGCGGCGCCCTCGTCCGTGAGATAGCCGATCGCGGTAAGAAAACGCCGGTAAGCAGCCGCATCGAACGACGGGCCAGGGTGCTTGCGGTGCCAGTCGTCGATCTGCGCCTGCAGCCGGGCGCGCTTCTCGAGCAACGCCTGGTTGGTCGGGAGCAGGTCGCGCACGAGCTCTGCGAGGCCGCGCCAGAACGCTTCCGCCGCGACGCGGGTCCCCGGCAGCACGTCCTTGTTCACGAAGTCATGCAGCACGGAGGCGACCCCCAGCGGGCCGACCTTCACGGAGCTTTCAGTGGTTGGATTCATGGTTTCGATCGCAGCGAGGTCCGAACGCCTCGCCATCATACCGCCCGTATCGCCTGCGCGCGCGCGCTGGCCGGCTCACCGATGCTGCACCCTTGTCTGCGCAGATCGCCTTCGGCAAGGCGCGGGCGTGAGGGGTAGTCGTGCGGTGCGTATAATCGCGCGCCGTGAGGGGAAGCGGAGACAATCCAAATAAATGACGTGGCGCGTCGGGCTCACGTTCGCCGCCTTGTGCGTGATCTGGGGCCTCCCGTATTTCTTCATAAAACTGGCGCTCACCGAAGTTGCGCCGGTGGGTGTCGCGTGGGCGCGGATCGCGCTGGGCGCCGCGGTCCTGCTGCCCGTGGCCTGGAAGCGCGGCTCGCTGCCGGCCGTCAGTTTGCACAAGCGGTGGGTCTGCGCGTTTGCTTTCGCGGAGCTCATCGGCCCGTTCTTTCTCATCTCGCTCGGCGAGCGCTGGGTGAGCTCGTCTCTGGCCGGAATACTGATCGCGACCGTGCCGCTCATGGTGATTCTTCTCGCGCCGCTGTTCGGGGTGCGCGAGCCGCTCGGCGGGCGCCGCGTGTCAGGGCTGATCATCGGATTCGTGGGCGTGGTCACGCTGCTCGGGCTCGATGTCGTTGACGGACTGCTGGGATGGGCGGGGGTGGCCTGCGTCGTGATCGCGACGCTGGGCTACGCGACGGGCTCGTTGATCGTGCAGCGTCATTTGTCCGGTGTCGACGAGCTTGGTGCGGTGGCCGCGAGTCTCGCGGTGGCAACGGTCGTGCTCCTGCCGGCCGCGGCCTGGTCGGCGCCGGCCGGCACGCCCTCGCCGCTGGTGTTGACTTCGCTGGTCGTGCTCGGGGTGGTGTGCACGGCACTCGCGCTCTGGCTTTACTTCTTCCTCATCGCGCACGTCGGCGCGGCCCGCGCCGCCGTCATCACCTACGTGAATCCGGCGGTCGCGGCGCTCCTCGGTGTCATGGTGCTGCACGAGTCGTTCGGTCCCGGCTCGGTGGTCGGACTCGCGCTCATCCTCCTCGGCTCATGGCTCGCGACGCACGGCGCACGCGCCGCCCAGGAGCCTGTCTGAGTGATGATCGCCCGCTGCCGGACTCCCGGAGATCACAGCGTCAACCGCACACTCGCCCGCAGCAAGCGCGTGCGGTCTGCGCAAGGTCCCACCAGGATCTCGACGTCGCCGGGCTCGAACACGGGGGTCAGGTCGAGCCCCGGAAAACGTAGCTCTGCCGCCGGCAGACGCAGCGTAACGGTCCCCGACGCCCCAGGCGCCAGCGCTATCTTGCCGAAGCCCTTGAGCTCGAGCAGGGGGCGAGTCACGCTCGCCAGCTCGTCGTGCGTAAAGAGAAAGACGGTTTCTTCCGCCGCTCTCGCACCCTCGTTCGTGACGTCCACGAGCGCTTCGATGGTGTCACCCTCGGTTACGCAATCCGGCGTCACCCTCAGGTTCGAGAGAGCGAAGCGTCCGTAAGTGAGGCCATGGCCGAATGGGAAGAGAGGCTCGTTCGGGATGTCGAGATACTTGCTGGTGTAGTGATCTTGCGGATTCGCCGGACGGCCGCTCGGACGCTCGCCGAAGAATACCGGGATCTGCCCGACCGCGCGGGGCCATGCCATGGGCGTTCGCCCGCTGGGGGAGACGCGGCCCAGCAACACGTCGGCAATCGCGTTACCCGCTTCGCTCCCCAGAAACCAGGCCGCGATAACAGCATCCGCTTTCTCGAATAACCAAGGAAGAACGAGAGGGCGACCCGAGAACAGCACCACTAAGACCCGCTTGCCGAGACCCTGCGCGCGCGCCAGGACGGCCTCGGCAAAAGCGCGTTGCTGCCCCGGGAGGTCGAGCTCCGCACGGCTGGCCGCCTCGCCGCTCATGTTCGCGGCCTCACCAACACACAACACTATCGCTTCCGCCCGGTCGCAGAGTGCCAACGCTGCGGGGATGCCGGTCGTCGCCTCGCCGCGAACGTCTACGCCCGATTCATGGAGGATTTCCGCATCGGGTAGGGCATTGTGCAGGCCCGCGGCCACACTGACATGACTTGCAGCATCCTGGGCGGCCCCCCACGGTCCGCCCATTTCCGCTGGCGCGTTAGCGAGTGGACCGATCACGGCGAGGCTGCGGAGCGAGCCGAACGGAAGTGTGTCCCGCTCGTTTTTGAGCATCACCAGGGAGCGCGCCGAAACCTCCCGCGCCACCCGGCGCCGATTAACGATGGCCGCGTCGGTTTCCATCGTCGCGCCGCGTCTGTAGGGATCATCGAAAAGACCGAGTCGTTCCTTGAGGTTGAGCACCCTGCGGACGGCCGCCTCGATCTCCGCCATGGTGACCATCCCGCGCTCGAGGGCCGTCGGCAGCCCGCGACGATAGGCGTCAGACATCATGTCGATATCGACGCCCGCCTTGAGTGCGAGTGTCGCCGCTTCGACGACATCGGCCGCAACCCCGTGCTTGATGAGCTCGCCGATGGCGTTGTAGTCGCTCACGATGACGCCGTCGAAACCATGTTTCTCCCGCAGCCAGCCCTGCAACAAACCGCGATGCATCGTCATTGGGATGCCGGCGAGATCGGTGAATGAGGGCATCACCGTTGCAACGCCCGAAGCAACGGCGGCGGCAAACGGCGGGAGGTGCACCTCGTGCAACGCGCGCTCGGAGACGTCGACCGCGGCGTATTCCCGTCCCCCGGTCACGGGCCCGTACGCGCAGAAGTGTTTCGCGCAGGCGGCGAGCGAATCTCCGGCGCTCAGGCTCGCGCCCTGGAAGCCGCGAACTTTCGCCTCTGCCATGCGGGCGCCGAGCCATGAATCCTCGCCGGGTCCCTCCACGCCACGGCCCCAGCGCGGATCGCGGGAGATATCCAGCATCGGCGCGAAAGTCAGGGCGAGACCGTCCGCGGCGGCCTCCGTGGCCGCCTCCCGTGCCGTCAGCGCCCAAGCTGCCGGGTCGAACGATGCCGCTTCGGCCAAAGGGACCGGGAATAACGTGCGATGCCCGTGAATGATGTCGAGCCCGATGAGGAGCGGAATGCCGAGCCGTGAGCCCTGGGCCAGCCGCTGCATCTCGTGGCAGTGGTCCGCCCCGACCATATTGAGCAGATTCCCGATCGTTCCATCCTTGATGGACTCGGTCGAATCACCCGCGATAATGGGGCCCGTCACGGCGTACCCGGAGGCCGTCATCGTGAGCTGGCCGAGCTTTTCCGCCAGCGTCATGGCGGCAATCAGCCTGTCGATGCGGCTCACGGGCTGCGCTCGTCGCCCTGCACCCGGGCCGGCCGGAGAGGCGCGGGAGCGGCTCCCTGCGCGCACTGTGACCCGCCCGCTAACGACCGCATGGCTTTGAATGGCAAAATGACGCCGCTCCTGTAAAAGCCTCAGGAAGTGATGATAGATCGGCCGCCACCAGAAATCGCCAGCGCCACTGCCGAGATCGACGAAGCCGCGCACGCGGGGCTCGTGCCGCAGCTCGGCATGATGACCCGGGCGCTGCTGGCCTCGCCGGTGCGCAATCGGCTGCTGCTCCTCGGGCTCGCGGTCTTTCTGGTCATCGCTGCCACGGCCTACGGCCAGAACCGCCTCAACAGCTGGAACCGGCCGTTCTACGACGCCCTGGCGCGCCGCGACCTGCGGGAGTTCGTCACGCAGCTCGGGATGTTCGGCATCATCGCCGGCGGACTGCTGGCGCTGAATGTCGCGCAGCGCTGGCTCGGCGAGATGTTGAAACTGAAGCTGCGCGCGGGGCTCGCCTACGACCTCATCGGCAACTGGCTGCAGCCGCGCCGGGCTTTCCGGCTCGCCAATGCCGGCCCCATCGGCGACAACCCCGACCAGCGGATGCACGAGGACGCGCGCCACCTGGCGGAGCTCTCCGCCGATCTCGGCATCGGCCTGCTGCAGGCCTCGATCCTGCTGCTGACGTTCGTGAGCGTGCTGTGGCGGATCTCGAGCGGCTTCGTGTTGGATGTTGGCACGCAGCGGATCGCGATCCCGGGCTACATGGTGTGGACCGCGCTGCTGTACGCGGGCACCGGATCGCTGCTGAGCTACTGGGTCGGCGGCAGTCTCATCAACCGCAATGCGAGCCGCTATGCGCGCGAAGCCGATCTGCGCTACTCGCTGGTGCGGGTGAACGAGCACATCGATGCCATCGCGCTCGCCGGAGGCGAGGCGGACGAGGAGCGACGCATCGAGGTCGATCTGCGCAACGTGTTCGCGGCCACGCGCCGCCTGGTCACCGGGCTCACGAATCTCACCTGGGTCACCGCCGGCTACGGCTGGTTCACGCTGGTGGCGCCGATCCTGGTCGCGGCTCCGTTGTATTTCTCGAAGACGCTCTCGTTCGGCGGTCTCATGGTGGCCGCGGGCGGCTTCACGCAGGTGCAGTCCTCGTTGCGCTGGTTCGTGGATAATTTCAGTGTCATCGCCGACTGGCGCGCAACGTTGCTGCGTGTCGCCAGCTTCCGGCGCGCGGTGATCGCAACGGATGCCCTGCATGATGTGGAGAGCCGCATCACCTTCATCGAAGGGGAGCCCGGCCGAATCACCATCGAGAATCTCGAAATCGCTTCCCCCGCGGGCTGCACGATGCTTGCGGAGCGTAAGGTCGAGGTGAGAGCCGGGGAGCGTGTCCTCATCATCGGCGAGCCGGGTACGGGCAAGACCCTGCTGTTCCGTGCGCTCGCAGGGCTGTGGCCCTGGGGCGCCGGCCGAGTCTCCCACCCCAAGGGCGAAGAGCTGTTCTACATGCCGCGCACGCCCTATCTGCCGCCGGGCACGCTGCGGGAGGCGCTCGCGTATCCGTCGAGCGTGGCGAAGTTCGCCGCGGACGATTACCGCGGCGCTCTCGCCCGTCTCGGTCTCGAGAGCCTCGAGCCCCTGCTCGACGTCGCCAAGCGCTGGGACCGGGAGTTGAGCGAGGATGAGCAGCAGCGGCTCGCTTTCGCTACTCTCTTGCTGCACGCTCCGCACTGGGTGCTCATCGATGAGGTGCTCGATTCGCTCGACGATGATTCCCTGCAGCGGGTGAGCGAAGTCCTCGCGAAGGATCTGCCGCGCACCGGTATCATTTATATCGGTCGGGCCGAGACGCAGGACCGGCTGTTTTCCCGGGTGGTGCATCTCATCAAGGACCCCGCGCTGCGCCGCTTGCCGCGCAAGGCTCCCGCCGTGGCCCGGGCCGAGAGCGCTGCAGCGGCCTGATCCCATCGCACCCGCGAGGAATTGCCTTTGTCCCAAGCCGACAGTGAGACAGCCCGAACGGTCAACAGCGGCACGGCGGCGTCGGCTGCTGATGCTCGCGCGCTGCAAGCACTGCCGGATGACGAGCTGCTGGAGGCCGTACAGCGGCAGACGTTCCGTTTCTTCTGGGAAGGCGCGCAACCCGATAGCGGCCTCGCGCGCGACCGGATCCCTGTAGGCTCCCCCGACCGCGAGGATCTCGTGGTAACCGGCGGCTCCGGCTTCGGTGTCATGTCTCTCATCGTGGCCGTGGAGCGGGGTTGGGTGTCGCGCGCTGAAGCCCTCGCACGGCTGCGCGGCATGCTGGATCTGCTGTACCGGGCTACGTCCTATCACGGCGTCTTCGCGCACTTCATCAACGGCCGCACCGGCGCCACCATTCCCTTCTGGCGCAAGGACGATGGCGCCGACCTGGTCGAGACCTCTTTCCTGATGATGGGACTGCTGTGCGCGCGGCAATACTTCAATCGCGATACGCCGCCCGAGAGGGAAGTGCGCGGCCGCATCAACGGATTATGGGAAGAGGTCGAGTGGTCCTGGTACACGCATGGCGGACAGAAGGTGCTGTACTGGCACTGGAGTCCCAACAACGGTTGGGCGATGGATCACGAGATCCACGGCTGGAACGAGTGTCTCATCACCTACGTGCTGGCGGCCGGATCGCCGCGCTATCCCATCGATCCGCTCGTCTACCACCGGGGTTTTGCCGCGGGGCGTGATTTCCTGAACGGCAAGTCGTACTACGACGTGCCGTTGCCGTTGGGTATGCCGTATGGGGGCCCGCTGTTCTTCTGTCACTACTCGTTCTGCGGCCTCGATCCGCGCGGCCTGAAGGATCGTTACGCCGATTACTGGGAGCAGAACGTGAATCATGTGCGCATCAACTACGCGCACTGTGTTGCCAACCCGGGCAGGTTCAAGGGCTACGGTCCGGCGTGTTGGGGGCTCACGGCGAGCGATGATCCTGACGGCTACTCGGCTCATGCTCCCGACAACGACAACGGTACGATCTCGCCGACCGCTGCTTTGTCGAGCCTGCCGTACGCGCCGCAAGAGGCCACGCGCGCGCTGCGTCACTTCCTGGCGGAGCATGGCGGCCGGATCTGGGGCCGCTATGGGTTCGTGGACGCATTTTGCGCGCAGCGCGGCTGGGTGGCCGATACCTTCCTGGCCATCGACCAGGGTCCGATCATTGTGATGATCGAGAATCAGCGCAGCGCACTGCTGTGGAGGCTGTTCATGAGCGTGCCCGAGGTTCAGCAGGGACTGCGCCGTCTGGGCTTCTCGAGTCCCGGGCTGGATCCGGCGGGGCGCCGCTGATGGAGTCGCTCGATCTGTGGATCGAGCGGCAGTACCGCCATGCCGCGGCGGCCATGCTGCCAAGCCTCTCACCCGTGGGCATCGTGAAACGGCGGCCGGGGTTCGGACACAGCGTGACCCCCAAGAAGGGCTCCATCGTCGCTTCCCCCGTGCTTGCCTCCTACGATCCGGACCCTGACTATTTCTTTCACTGGTTCCGGGACTCCGCGGTCGTCATCGACGCCGTGCGGCTGCTGCTGGCGGACGGCAGTCTGCCGGCTGCGAGCGCACTCGGCTATTTCCGCGACTTCGTGCACTTCAGCCTCTCTCTGTTGGATCTCGACGGGGGCGCGTTGGTCGCCGCACCGGGCTGGCGCGCGGGGGTGGCGGCGGATTTCGCAAAGTTCGTGCGCACGGATGCGGATCTCGGGGCCGTTCGCGGCGAGCTCGTCTCCGCGGAGGCGCGCGTGAATCCCGACGGGACGCTCGATATCTCGAGCTGGGGCCGCCCGCAACACGACGGACCGCCGCTGCGGCTGCTCGCCGTGCTGCGTTGGGTGCGGGATGTCACTTTGGATTCCGACCTGGCGGCGGCCGTCGCGGCCCTCGTTCGCGCTGATATTGCCTTCACGCGCGCGCGCTGGCGTATTCCTTCCGTCGATATCTGGGAGGAGGAGAAGGGGCACCACTACTACACGTTGCGTGTTGCCGCGGCGGCATTGGAGGAAGGCGCCGGCTGGTTGGAGGCGCGTAGCGGTGACGGCGATGCTCACGAGGCGCAACTTTGCCGCGCCGACGCGCGGGCCATCCTGGGAATGCTCGACAGCTTTTGGGTGGCGGAGACCGGCCACTACCGCTCGCGGGTGCTGGAGTCCGGAGCACGCTCGGTCAAGGAACTCGATATCGCAGTGATTTTTGCGGCGATCCATGGAGTGGGCCCGCAAGGCGCCGGCGGGACCCATAGCGTGCACGACCCTCGGATGCAGGCTACCCTCGCGCGGTTGGAAGCGCTGTTTGATGCGGAGTATCCGATCAACCGCGATCGTCCCGCCTCACGGGCGCCTGCTATGGGCCGTTATAAAGGCGACGTGTATTATTCGGGGGGCGCCTATTACTTCTCGACCCTGGCCGCGGCCGAGTTTTGTTATCGCGCCGCGGTCGGACAGCGCGTCGCGCGCAAGGGGAGCCAGGTATCCGTGAACGAGCCCTCCGTGGACGAGGCTCTCATGGAGCGTGGGGACGCCTTTCTCGAAACCGTGCGTGCCTTCACGCCGCCGAGTGGCGATATGTCCGAGCAGTTCGACCAAAAGACCGGCGAGCAGACTTCCGCGAAACATCTCGCGTGGAGCTACGCCGCCTTCATCTCTTGCGTCGTCGCGCGTCGTGATGCCAACCGGCACCGTACTTCGAACCGTTAGGCGCCCCGCCGCCGGCCGAACGGCGCACGTCCCGGGCACGCAGGGCCTGCAGCGGCCATGGCCAGCCTGAAAAACAAGGCCAAAAAAGCCGCGGCTCAGAGCGACGAAGCCAGCCAGACCGGCCTCTTCCGGCAGCTCGGTCTCATCACCCGGGCCATCGCCGGCTCCGGCGTCGGCCAGGCGCTGGTGGGGCTCATCGTCGGCCTGTTTGTCGTCATTGTCGCGACGGCTTACATGCAGATCCGCCTGAACGCCTGGAACAAGCCGTTCTACGACTCGCTGTCGCGGCGCGACGTGCATGACTTCATCATGCAGCTCGGGGTGTTCTTCATCATCGCCGGCATCCTGCTCGTGTTGAACGTCGGGCAGAAGTGGCTCGGGGAGATGTTGAAGCTCAAGCTCCGGGATGGGCTCCTGCACGATCTCGTGCGCGACTGGATGTTGCCCCGGCGCGCGTTCTGGCTCGCCAATGCGGGCGCGATGGGCGTCAACCCCGACCAGCGCATGCACGAGGACGCCCGCAAGCTGTGCGAGCTGTCGGCCGATCTCGGCATGGGGTTGCTGCAGGCCTCGATCCTGTTCGTCTCTTTCGCCGGCATTCTCTGGGGGCTGTCGCAGGACTTCATTTTCCGCATCGCCGATCGGGACTATGCGGTGCCGGGCTTCATGGTCTGGGCAGCCGTGATCTATGCGGCCGCCGGCTCGCTGGTGAGCTACTGGGTGGGCGGCAGCCTCATCAACCGCAATTCGGAGCGTTACGCCCGCGAGGCCGATCTGCGATTCTCGCTGGTGCGCGTGAACGAGCACCTGGATGGCATCTCGCTGGCGGGCGGCGAGCCGGACGAGCTGCGGCGCATCGAGCTGCACATCGGCAATGTTCTGGCCGCCACGCGCCGCCTGGTGACGGGGCTCACCAATCTCACCTGGGTCACCGCGGGGTTCGGGTGGGTGACGATCGTCGCGCCCATACTCGTGGCCGCGCCCATCTATTTCGCGGGCAAGATCTCGTTCGGCGGACTCATGATGGCCGCCGCCGCCTTCACGCAGGCGCAGTCCTCATTGCGCTGGTTCGTGGACAACTTCAGTGTCATCGCGGACTGGCGCGCCACCTTGCTGCGGGTCGCGAGCTTCCGCTATGCCCTCACCCATACCGAGGAGCTGCGCGAGTTCGACAGCCGCATCAATTACGCCGAAGGCGAGCCCGGGGCGATTACAATCAGCGACCTGAAGATCGTGTCCCCGGCCGGGTGGGACCTGCTCAAGGAAAACAATGTGGTCGTGCGGGCGGGGGAGCGCGTGCTGGTGATCGGCGCGCCTGGAACGGGCAAGACGCTGTTGTTTCGTGCATTGGCGGGCTTGTGGCCCTGGGGTGCGGGCAGCATCACGCATCCGAGGGATGAGCCCATCTTCTACCTGCCGCGCGGCACACCCTATCTGCCACGCGGCACCCTGCGGGAAGTGTTGGCCTATCCGCTGAAGGTCGAGGAGTTCGCGCCCGCGGCCTTTACGCAGGCGTTGCGCCGGCTCGGACTCGAGCGTCTCGAGCCGATGCTCGATGTGACCTCCCGATGGGACCGCGAGTTGAGTCAGGACGAGCAGGTCGCCCTGGCATTTGCCCGCATCGTCCTGCAAAGACCGCCCTGGGTGCTCGTCGATGACACCTTCGGCTCGCTCGATGACGAGACGCTCGAGCGGGTGACGGACGTTTTCGCCGTGGAGCTCGAGCACACGGGCCTCATCAACATCGGCCGGGCGGCCCAGTCGCGCGATCCGTTCTTCTCGCGCGTCCTGCATCTGGTCAAGGCACCGCCCGGTTTCAAACCCCCCGGTGACAAGGCGGCCGCGCCAGGGGTGGCGCCGGGCGACGCGGCGGCACCGGCGGGCAAGCGATGAGCGCGTGGTCCACGACAGAGGCCCTGCTCTGGGCGAGGTCGCTGTCCTTCCTCGTGCTCGTGTTGCTCTTCCAGCCCTGGGCCGTGGCCCAGGATTTCGAGTTCCATCCGCCGGCTTCCGTGAACGATCCGGCGACGCCCGGGGTGATGCGCGACCTTGCCGAGCGCATTCTGCCGGTCTATCAGGAAGACAACCCGGAGCGTTATCTTGCGAATCTGTCGGCGCTGCAGCTGACCGCCGGCAACTACACGGCTGCGTATGCATCACGTCAGTCCCTCCGCGACCGGCGGCGGACTGCCGATGCAGGACGGCCGGTCGCGCGCAGTCTGATACTCGACCTGTATGCGCGCGCCCGCGCTCTCGAGGCCACCGAACGGATCCCGTTCGCCCAGGCGTTCGCGCAGGCTTATCGGGAGGTGGTCCCCAAGCTGAACGATCTGGACGCGCTCAACGTCGCGGGCTGGCTGCAGGGTCCGGCGGCGGCGTTCCAGGATCCCGTGCAGAGAACGTTCGATCAGAGGCGCCCCAAGGGCAACATAGCGCTCCCCGACGCCCTGGACCTCGTTCATGGGTACGCGTATTTCGACGCGTATCGGAATTTCGCCCCCCTCGTTGGCGCGCTCAATGCCGAGGACGAGCAGCGGCGCTATGCAGCGGAAGATGACATTCTGATCAAAGTGCGTGACGGCATCGAGATCGCGGCCGTGCTGATCCGGCCAAAGACATCCTCCAAACCCCTGCCTGCGCTGCTCGAATACACGACCTACGTCACGCCGGGCTACGCCAGGGAGGTCGCGGCTCACGGCTATGTCGGAGTCGTGGCTTACGCACGTGGAAGAGGCCGGAGCAAAGGCGCGCCGCTCCCCTACCAACACGACGGGGACGATGTGCACGCGGTCATCAATTGGATCGCCAAGCAGCCCTGGAGTGACGGGACAGTGGGCATCTACGGCAGTGAATACAGCGGCTTCACGGCGTGGGCGGCTGCGAAGCGCTTACCGCCCGCGCTGAAGGCCATCGCCACGACATCACCCACGGCACCCGGGATTGATGTGCCGGATGACGGTGGCATCTTTCGTAACTCGGCTTACCGGTGGTCCCTGTACGTGACCAACTGCATAGACGAGAAGACCTACAACGACGAGGGGCTCTGGCGGTCCCTCGACCAGAGGTGGTACACGAGCGGCAAGCGCTACCGGGATCTCGGTACCCTGTTTGGCAAGCCCAATCCGTTCTTCCTGCGCTGGCTCAATCACCCGAGCTACGACCGCTTCTGGCAGACGATGATCCCTTACGGGCGCGAGCTCGCCAAGGTCGATATCCCCGTGCTGACGGTGACCGGCTACTACGCGGCGGGAGAAGCGGGTGCGCTCTACTATTTCAACGAGCAGCTTCGGCAGGACTCGCACGCGAATCATACGTTCCTCATCGGGCCTTACGACGACGGCGTGACGCAGCATGGGGTGCAGCCCGTGTTGCGGGGCTACCAGGTCGATCCGGCGGCGCTGGTGGACTTGCGCGAGTTGCGCTATCAGTGGTTCGACCACGTGCTCAAAGGGGCCGCGCTGCCGGGGCTGCTGCAGGATCGGGTGAACTACGAGGTCATGGGAGAGAATGAGTGGCGGCACGCGCCCTCCCTCGAGGCGATGGGCAACGGCTCGCTCAAGCTCTATCTGGACCCGGCCGCTGTCGGCGCCAGCCATCGTCTCGCCCAGCGCGGCTCCCGGGGTAAAACTCCTAACTCGGCCGCCACCCAGGGCTCTGCGAACAAGGGCAGGCGCTCCGCAGCGGGATTCGTGTCCCAGGTCATCGATCTCGCGGACCGCAGCGACGCCAGCTCCTGGATGCCGCAGTCGGACATCGCGGCCAAGAGCGTGGACGTGCGCAACGCCACCACCTACGTGAGCGAGCCGCTCCCCAAGGCGCTCGAGCTGCAAGGCGCGTGGTCGGGCCGGCTCGACCTCACCATCAACAAGATGGACGTGGACCTGCGAATTGCAGCCTACGAGCTGCTGCCCAGCGGGGTCTACGTGCAGTTGTTCGAGCCGTACGCGTTCCGGGCCAGCTATGCCAGGGACCGCGTGCACCGCCGCCTCCTGAAGGCCGGGGAGCGCCAGCCCCTGTCTTTCAGAATCGAGCGGCTCACGAGCCGCAAGCTCCAGGCCGGCAGCCGCCTGGTCCTCGTCCTGGGCGTCAACAAGCGCCCTGACGAGGAGATCAACCATGGCAGCGGAGACGATGTGAGCGAGGAGTCCCTCGACAGCGACGACGACAAGGTGCCCGTGAAGATCCGCTGGTGGGGGGACAGTTATATCGAGATGCCGGTGCGGCGGTGACGCGGCCGATCTTCGCCGGCGGAAGCGGGCAGGCGGCGGCCTGGAACGCTTTCAGCCGGTGGCTAAGTCACCGAGCGCCTGCTTCAGCGGGCCGAGCCAGGGCTCGAAATGGCGCCACTGGTCGAGACCCTCCTTGAAAATGGGGCGGCGCACCTGCTCGGAGCTCGCCGTGCGCACGCTGCGTTGGGTCTTGTGGAACTCGAGGCACTGCGGCTCGAACTCGAGGTTGCAGAAGTCCAGGATGCGCCGCACGTTGGCTTCCAGGTCCGCGACCACGTCCTCGTGCTGCACCCTGAGGATCCTGCCGGGCAGCACGCTGTCCCAGTGTGCCATGAGCTGGACGTAGCTGCGGTAGTAACGCCCGATGTCCTCGAGGCTGTAGGTGAACTCCTGCCCCGAGGCGAACAGCTGTTTGAAGTTGCTGAAGCAGCAGGCGAGCGGCTCGCGGCGCGCATCGATGATCTTCGCGTTGGGCAGGATCAGGTGGATGAGCCCGAGATGGCGGAAGTTGTTGGGCATCTTGTCGATGAAGAAGGGCGGGGCCGCGCCACGCCGGACCGCCTCGGGCGCGGCTCCCTCGGGCCGGGAGGGCGGAGCATCCTGGCGCGCTGTCGCGGCGCCGCCCGTCCGATAGATCCGCGTGTTGGCCAGGTAGTCCTCGCCGAACGCCCGCAGCTGCTGCGCGCGGAGCGTGCGCAGCACGCCCGGATAGCGGGGATTGTCCTCATCCGCCTCGCGGCCGCTCAGCTGGTGCACCAGCCGGGGGATTTCCGCGAGCTCCATGGTGCCCTCGACCTGCGAATGCGAGGCGAGGATCTGTTCGATGAGCGTCGAGCCCGAGCGCGGCAGCCCGACAACGAAAATCGGATCGGGCTCGTCACAGCCCATGCCGCGTCGCGCGGCGAAGAGCTCCGGCGTGCAGACCTCCATCTGCAGGCGTGCATTGCGCTCGATCGCTTCGGGCCGGTAGCGCGAGGTGGATTTCTTCAGCGCGTTGCCGCGCTCGTAGTAGCGGAACGACTCTGCATACTCGCCACGATCCTCCAGCGCCTTGCCGAGCGCGAAGCACAGATGATAGCGGTCAACCTGCGGAGTGCGCCGATTGCCTTCCTCGAGGCGCATGCGCTCGATCTCCTCGCCGCTGAACCTGTACGTCTTGAGGTTGGCCAGGCTCCAATAGGCGTCGCCATAGTTGGGCCGTGCAGCGCCGGCCGCGCGATAGGACTCGACCGCCTCGGGCTGTCGTCCCAGGGTCTTCAGGGAGTGGGCGATGGACAGATGCACCTCGGACGGATTCCCGGCATCGGGCAGCAACTCCCGATACAGGCTCAGCGCCCGCTCATGATCGCCGATTCCGACGATCGCATTCGCGTAGGTGGTGCGAAAGACGTAGTTATGCGGGTCCTTGCGCAGCAGCTTCTCCAGCTCGGCCATCGCTTGCGCGGGCTTGTAGCGCCGCAGCAGCACGGTCGCATAGTCGTGACGGGCGGCGTCATACTCGGGAGCCAGGCGCAGCACGGCCTCGAGCAACACCTCGGCGTCATCGAGGACGTCCAGCTCCAGGCCGATGCGCGCGAGCAGCCTCATGGCTTCGACATGGTCTCCGTGTTGGAGCAGATACGCGCGCACGATCTGCTCCGCGGGCGCGAAATCGCCATCGGAGAACATGGCCGTCGCAGTGACGATTTCCGGCGGCAGCTGGGCGAGGGTGGCGACGTGCGCGGCGGCCGTTTCCGCGTCCTTCGCGTTGCCAGTCATCCGGTACAGCGATTGCAACGTGCGCCAGCTGGCCGGCAAGGCGGGATTGAGGTTCACCGCCCGCAAAAACGCGTCGATCGCCCGGGGCGCATCCCGCATGGCGACAAAGCAGTTACCCCGCTCCTGGTACAGGCGGGCGAACCTGGGATGGTGGGACTGAAGCTCCTCGAGAGCGGCCAGCGCTTCCGGGATCCGGTTCAGATAGCGCTGGCAGACCGCGATCATGTACAGGACGTCGCGGTTCTCGGGTACCGTTCGTGCCAGGGACTGCGCAGCTTGCAGCGCCGAGGCGAGCTCGCGCGCCTCCATGAGCGCGCGAATGCGGTTTACTTCCGCCTCTACGGAGGATGTCGCAGGAGTTGCGGTGGCTGGCTGCATCGTGTCGATCGGGGGCCGGCTATGGCCGGCCCCCGATCTTACCGCAGGCAGCGCGGCGCGAGTCAATCCACGCGGCGCTCAGTACTTGTATCCGATCTGCAGGCCCAGCACGCGCGGCCGATTCGGTGTCTGCGCCACCACGAACTGCGAGGTCGAGGTGAACAGGCTCACGTTGCGGTCCGCGAGATTCTCACCGAACAGCTGCACGGTCCACTGATCCCTGGCGACTCCGACCGAGGCGTCGATGAGCCCGTAGGGCGGGTTCTCGAAGCGCAGCAGGGTCGTATTGATCGCCCCGCCCGCCGACAGGGACGGGTTGTTGCCGGTCTGCGTGAACGAGCTGCTCGTGTACGTGCCGCCCACCTGCGCGAACATGTTGTAGTCGTTGAACACCCACTCGTAGCGCGCGCGGATGTTGCCCTGGAACAGCGGCGAGTTGGCGGTTGGGCTGCCGACCGCGCCGAACGGGTTGGCGATTGCCGTGATCGGCTTGCCGTATTCGGCCGCGGTGGCCGGGTTAGCCAGCAACGCCGGGTTGTTGGCCAGCAGCGCCGGGGAGTTCACCTGCTCGCTCCTGTTGTACGTCGCCGCGGCCGTCACCGTGAGGCCCTGGGTCGCGCGCGCCACGATCTGGGTCTCGATGCCGCGCACGCGGAAGTTCTGGCCGTTGGTACCGAAGGTCAGGTTGCCGAGCTGGCCGGGATCGAAGAAGCCGACCTGCACGTTGCTCCACTTCTCCTGGTAGAGCGCGCCGTTGAACTGCAGGCGGTGCCCGAAGAACTCGGTCTTCCAGCCGATCTCGTTGTTGGTGAGCGAGTCCGGCGCGATGCGCAGCGGAATGCAGTATTGGTTGATGCCGGCCGAGTCCTTCACGTGGCACGTCGAGATGCGGTTGAAGTAACCGGGGCGGAACCCCTGCGAGAAGGTGTAATACAACAGCGTGTCGGGCGTGACGTGCCAGCTGATGTTGCCGCGGCTCCTGGTGCCCGTGTACGTGGAGAAGTCGTGATCCTTGTCGAGGGCTGCGGCGCCGGCGGTGCACGGCGGCGCGCCCGCGTTCGCGCAGCCGAAGCTGCTGACGACGTTGCCGGTCTGGAAGTTGTCGAAATGATAGAAACGCGTGCCGCCGGTTATCGTCAGGACCTTCGGAATGATGTCGAAGTCCAGCGACGTGAAGAATGCGTACTGCTTGTAGCCGCGCTGCACGTCCTCGTAGAACGCGTCGTTGTCATTGCGCGTGTTGGGGTTGTTCGAGGTGGCGCCCGGAGCGGGACCGACATTGGTCATGCACCCCACCTGGCCCGCGGCCGTGCACGCGGGCATGGTCTTGTAGAACCAGTCCGTATTGTCGAAGATCTTCTCGTTCTCCCAGAACGCGCCGATGATGCCGCGCGCGCGCCAGTCGTCCGGAGTGCTGAGCCGGATCTCGTGACTCTGATGGGTGTTGCGTATCACCTCCCGCCAGGACGATACGGGAGAGAAGCACCGGGAGGCGCCGCTGGCGCCATTCGCAGCCTTGTAGCACTGGTAGTAATCCGCATACACGCCGCGCGCGTAATTCGTGTAATCGTTGCGCTGGTCGAGGTTGCGGACCAGGTATGCGCCCGTATAGATCGCCCGCAGGTCGCCGAACCTGCCGTTCAGGCTCCAGGAGGTATTCTCGAAGCGATCCTTGTCGGAGGAGGGACTGAACACCGTGACCTGCAGCGGCTGCAATTTCGCGCCGTCGGAGGCGAAGGGCATCTGGTAGAAGACGCCCTGCGAGTTCATGTCCTGGTAGGTCTGCGTGATGAGCGCGTTCCAGTCGTCATTGATCTGAAACAGGGCGGAGGCGCGGATGCCCTGGTAGGTGACCGGATTGAAGTGGTTCTGTACCAGCGAGTTGTTGTTCGCGACCGGGCTTCCCGGCGGCACCTGGCACGGCCCGACAGGGGCTGCGCCGCAACCCGTCGGATAGCCGGCATAGTAGATGCCCAGGTCGGAGGCTTTGCGCGTGAACGTGCCGGGCACGTTGTCGATGTAGCCGCCGCGGCTGTCGTTGTAAATGACCGCGCGCACGGCCAGCTTCTCGGCGATCACCGGCAGGTTGAGCACCGCAGTGATGCTGCTGTTGTTGTCACCGTGAGCGGTCGTACCGTAACTGGCGATGGCGCTCGCCTCGGTCTTGTCGAGCTTCGGCTTGTTGGTGATGTAGCGGACCACGCCGGCTTCGGCTCCGGCGCCGAACAGCGTGCCTTGCGGCCCTTCCAACACCTCGATGCGCTCGAGGTCCGCTGCGTAGATATCGAGGTTGCGGCCCGGCAGCTGACCGGACTGATCGTCGAGATAGATGGCGACGTTCGGGAAGCCGGCGGTGGTGCCGGTCGACTGCGCGCCGGCGGCGGAACCCGAGCTCAGGCCGCGCATGTAAATGACGCTCTGGCCGGGACCGTTCGACTTGAAGCTCACGCTCGGGATGTACTTCACGTAGTCGTCGAAGGTCTGCACGTTGAGCTGCTGCAGTGTCTCGGAGGTGAGCGCCTGGATCGCGATCGGCACGTCCTGAACGTTTTCCGAGCGCCGCTGAGCGGTCACGACGATTTCGTTCAGCGCCAGGCTCTGCTCGCCCTCGGCGCTCGTATCGGCAGGTGCGGCCGCGTAAGTGGCCGCCGCGTGCGCGCTCAGGATCGCCGCCACCGCGCAGTAGACTCTATAGTTCGTTTTCAAGCTGGTCTCCCCGATTATCGATATTTTTTCGAGCGCTGTGCGGGATCCGATTCCGCGTCCAGGGCCGACGCGAACCCGCGCGGCTGCAGGAGCCGCGCGAATTCGGTTCACTTCCTTCTGCGGAGGCATACTGTGGATGCCCCGTGTGCGTCAATACACGCGGCACTCAGTACTTATAGTTGATCTGCAGGCCCAGCACGCGCGGGCGGGTCGGCGTCTGCGTGAGCACGAACTGCCCGGTCGAGGTGAACAAGCTGACGTTGCGGTCCGCGAGATTCTCGCCGAAGAACTGCACCGTCCATTGATCCTTGGCGACTCCGACCGCTGCGTCGACGAGCCCGTACGGAGGGTTCTCGAACCGCAGCAGTGTCGTATTCACCGCTCCGCCGCCCGACAGGGATGGATTGTTGCCCGTCTGCGTGAAGGAGCTGCTCGAGTAGGTCAAGCCCGCCTGCGCGAACATATTGTACTCGTTGTACATCCACTCGTAGCGCGCGCGGATGTTTCCCTGGAACAGCGGCGAGTTGGCGGTCGGGCTGCCCACGGCGCCAAACGGGTTGCCGATCGTCGTGATGGGCTTGCCGAATTCGGCCGCGCTCAGTGGGTTCGCCAGCAACGCCGGGTTGTTGGCGATCAGGGCCGGGGAGTTCACCTGCGCGCTCTTGTTGTACGTCGCCGCGGCCGTGACGGTGAGACCTTGCGTCGCGCGCGCCACGATCTGGGTCTCGATACCGCGGACCCGGAAGTTCTGGCCGTTGGTGCCGAACGTCAGGTTGCCGAGCTGGCCCGGATCGAAGAAGCCGACCTGCACGTTGGTCCATTTCTCCTGGTAGAGCGCGCCGTTGAATTGCAGGCGATGGCCGAAGAACTCGGTTTTCCAGCCGATCTCGTTGTTCGTCAGCGAGTCCGGCGCGATGCGCAGCGGAATGCAGTATTCGTTGATGCCCTGCGGATCCTTGACGTGGCAGGTGGAGGTTCGATTGAAGTAACCGGGGCGGAAACCCTGCGAGAACGTGTAATACAGCAGGGTGTCGGGCGTGACGTGCCAGCTGATGTTGCCGCGGCTCCTGGTGCCGGTGTAGGTCGAGGTCTCGCCCTCGGCGTTGATGCTTGCCGAGTAAGGGGCATTTGTGGTGCATGGCGCCGGACCGGCGTTCAAGCAGCCGAAGCTGCTGACGACGCTGCCGGTCTGCGTGTTGTCGAAGCGATAGAAGCGGGTGCCGCCGGTTATCGTCAGGACCTTCGGAATGATGTCGTAGTCCAATGACGTGAAGAACGCATACTGCTTGTAGCCGCGCTGCACGTCCTCGAAGAACGCATCATTGTCATTTCGTATTCCGGGAATATTAGAAGTCGCCCCGGGTACCGTCGCCACATCGGTCATGCAGCCCTTTTGACCCGCTGCGGTGCAGGGAGGCAGCGTCTTGTACAGCCAGTCCGTATTGTCGAAGATGTCCACCTTCTCCCAGAACGCACCGAGGATGCCCCGTGCGCGCCAGTCATCCGGAGTGCTGAGCCGGATTTCGTGACTCTGATGGGTGTTGCGTACCGTCTCATGCCACGAAGTCACCGGCGAGAAGCACCTGGAGGCACCGCTGGCGCTGGCCTTGGCTCCGTAGCACTGGTAGTAATCGGCATACACGCCGCGCGCATAGCTGGTGTAATCGTTGCGCTGGTCGAGCTTGCGGA
>CAZDTG010000033.1:0-33956 GCA_964508005.1 uncultured Steroidobacteraceae bacterium | reverse complement strand
GTCGAGTACGTATTCGCCGCCCCGCCGGCGGTGATCTCGAACGTGGCGAGCGGCGGATCCTTGTCGAGCAGATTGTTGATGCCTGCCCGGATCTGAATGCCCTTATACACGTTGTAGGAGGCGAATATATCAATGTAGCTGATGTTGGGCAGCTGGGCGTCGAACTGGTTGTAGGCACCGAACAGGGATTGGCCGGCCGCGTGCAGCGTCGGGTCGGCATCGTTGCCCTCGTATCCGACCTTGCCGATGAAGCGCCAGTTGAACCCGAAATCGGCATTCCATGGCGTCTGCCACGTGGTGCTCAGGATGTGCCGCCAGCGCGGGTTCACCGTCATGCAGGTCGACCCGAACAGACCCGAGCAGTTGTAGGTGTGGGCACCCGGGTACGGCGTCGTGTCGTTCTTGATGAGCAACGACCCGTTCAAGTTGAAGCGCATCGTGCCGAAGCCCGCCGGCAGTTCGTACTTGTACGCCGTCTGCAGGTCGATGCCCTCGACCTCCGCCTGGCCGATGTTCACATCCGTCTGAACGATGTAGCCGCCCGTGGCGATCGCATTGCCCGTCAGGCTGAACGTGTTCGGCTGCCGGACGATCTGTGAGCAATAGACCGGATTCCCCGTGTTCAGACAGTTGCTCACGATGACATTGGCAGGCAGCACGTTGATCTCGCCACCCACCTTGATGTCCCACCAGTCGATGCTGCCCGTCAGGTTGGGTACCGCGGTCGGAGAGAAGACGAAGCCGAACGAATAGGACTTGGCCGTTTCCGGCCGCAGCTTCAAATTGCCGCCGGTCTCCTGCGACAGCTGCCCCAGCGTGGCCTGCGGAATGGTTCCGGCGTTGTAGGCGGCCGTAAACGCCGCCGCCTGCGCGGGGGAAACCGTGTGCAGGCACTGCGCCAGCGTCGCGGTCCCGCCTGGGGCGCAGGGGTCATTGCCGAACTGAATCAGGCCGACATTGTTTGGGCTGAACAGCTCGAGGATGTTCGGCGCGCGAATGGCACGCTGGTACGAGGCGCGCAGCCGCACGTCGTCGGTCGGCGCCCACTGCAGGTCAAACTTGTAGGTGTTCACGGTCCCGCTGACCGAGTAATCGGAGTGGCGGAAAGCCGGGCTGAACACGAGATCCTTGATGAAAGGTTGATCCTGCGCGAGTGGCGCCCGCATCTCGATGAACTGTTCGTCTACCGAGACGCTGTTGTTGATCGCCACGGCAGCGCTTCCATAACCGGATAGCAGGCCGCTCTGCTCGAGGCCATCGGGCTGGAAGGTCACGTTCTCGATGCGATGCTCCCAGCCCACGTTCACGGCGACACCGTCGTTGGCGAACGGCGACTTGGCCCCGTAATCCCCCAAGTGGCCGGTTACGTCGGCGTGATAAGTGCGCAACGTGGTCGATGCGTCCGCCGTGCCAAGAGCATACAGGTAGTTCAATGCCGCCTGTGTCACGCCTCCGTCCTGGAAGATGTTGTACGGAACGCACGGTGGTCCGCTGATGCACTTCGGGTTGGCGGCAGTGCCCGTCACCAACAACGCATTGTCGATGGACTGGAAATTCAGGTACTTGCTGTTGGAGTTGAAGAACGTGGTGTAATAGAACTGCGCGTAGGCATCATAGCTCCAGTTTTTGTCGACGATGTCGCCGTTCGCGCCGATCACGGCGCGATAGTTGTCGTGCTGATAGTCGGAAAAGCGTGCGCCGCCTTCGATGTTGCGCCGGCCGATCTCCACGTTCACGCGGTTGGCCGGGAGCGTCTGGTCGCCCGTGATCTGCGCCGGCGTGCATCCCAGAATGCCCTGCTCCTGAGCGCTGAGGAACGGGTTGCCGCAGTTCACGTAGTAGTTTCCGCTGACGGGATCCGTCGGATTGCTGCCGCGGAAGAGGGCTGCTGGCGCGATTGCCTGATGCGTCCTGTCGTCCATGAACGTGAATTGGGCGTACGGCTTGACCCAGTCGTTCACCTCCATGTGCGCGTTGAAGCCGGCCTGGTAACGACTGTCCTCTCGCTGCATATAGATGTAAGGTTGAGAGTTGAACGAAGCCGGAGGGGTCGTGACGACCGAGCCGAGCGGCACGAAGTTGTTGCCGAAGACGCTATATGGCGGCTTGGTACCGACCAGCCTGAAGTAATTCGAGTTCGACGAACCGGAGCAGACCGCGCTGTCGATGATGCCGGCAGGGTTATTGGAGTTCGCCGCCAGCTGACACTGACCGAAGTCGCGGTCGCCGCTCGCCACCGGATCCTGATGGTAGTAGCTGAGCCAGGCTGTGATGTTGCCGGCATTGTCCGCGAAGTTGGTGCCCATGATGGCGCTGAAATTGCGGTTGCGACCATCTTCGGAGGAGCCGGTCAGCGGACTCAGGCCCGGGTAGTTCCAGGCACGCACGATGCCCTCCGCGGCATTGTGGTTGTCGTGCCAGTTCTCGCCGATCTGGGCATCGAGCTGAATGCCCTGGATGTCCTTCTTCAGGATGAAGTTGACGACGCCGGCAATGGCGTCCGACCCGTAGACCGAGGAAGCGCCGCCGGTAACGACTTCGACACGGTCGACCATGTAAATAGGAATCTGGTCGATATCGGGGGCCGGCTGCGTAATGTAGGTGTTCGGCGAGCCAATTCCGAGACGTCGGCCATCCACCAGCACCAGGGTGCGGCCCGGCCCGAGTCCCCGCAGATCGGCTGTTGCCACGCCACCCTGGGTCGTCAGACCGGAGGTGCGGTTGCCCAGGTCCTGGCCCAGGTCGTTGTTGAAAATCTGGGGAAGCTGGTTCAGGACATCACTGACGTCATTTTTACCCGTGTTCTCGATGGCTTGAGTGTTGAGCACCTGAATAGGGCTCGGGCTCTGCGCGTTCGGAGCGGCGATACGGGAGCCGGTCACGACCACTTCCGTCAGCACTGGCGTCTCCTCGGCTGGCGCCGGAGCCTGGACTTGGGCGAGTACCGGGGGAACAACGCATGCGAGCGAGAGCGCTACGGTGAGTTGGACCAGACGACTGCCGGGCGAAACTCGTCTCTGTTTCCGTGCTGCTATCTCGCGCATCCTGCTCTGGATGGAATAACTCATTGATGGCTCCTCCTTACTCTGAGACCTTTGCGAGACCGGACGCATCTTGCATTTGGGCCTGGGAGGGCGATCCACACGCACACAGGTGCGTCAGTTTGTCGCGTTCACGCGATGGTAGCAGTGCCGTTTGTTTCGGGATCACTTTTGGAAAAAATACAACACGCCGTTTCCCGGCTGTGATGCTGCTGTTGTGTTGTATACCTGCGGATTCGGCGCATCAGCCTGGGCTAAAGCTGACAGTGTTCCCCGCGTACAACGCCCCCGTGAGCAGCCGTCGTGAGTCCGCCGGCGCACAACGCACTGCTCGTGTTTAAGAAGTCGATCGGGGCCACTGGAAGCTGTGCGGCGGAGCGGTGCGCGCCGCAAGGCTGCGACCGATACGCTGGGGTTCGAGCTGGTCTGATTGCTTTGTGGGGGTATCCCGCGGAAAGCGATCGCAGCCGCCTTCATCGCGGAAGCTCAACCCTCACTATTCCGACCCGGCAACGCAATACGTGCCCTCGTCTTTCCAGCGCGGCGGTGTTAGTTCATCCGGACCGCCCAAAGGCTATGCTCGCGTATATGTGGCGCCCCTCCATTGGCTTCTCCACTGAACGTTGGCAGGTACTTGAATGACCTTACGGCCGACATTGCACCTTGCCGCCCTCACGTGCGTGCTGAGCGTTGCACGGGCGGCACCGGCACCTTTACCTCCAGAAATTGTCGCTTGCGCGTCCGAGCCCGACGCCGGCCGCCGGGTCGCCTGTTATGACAGGCAAGTCCGCGCCCTCACGCAGCAGCAGGTCCCCAACACGGGGGTTGGGTCGGCCCCCGCGGAGCCGTCCACGGCGATCGTAAAGCCGTCCGATGCAGAAGGACCGGGTGCGACACCACCGAAGGCGACCGACTCCTCGCGGTTGGACGAGTTCGGCCGTGACTCCTCGCTAAAAGGAGCGGCTGAGCGCGCAACGTCGAAGCTGCGGCGCCTCGATGCCACCGTCGAGAGTATCTCCAGGCAGAATGAAGGCCGGCTCACGCTGAGGCTCGACAACGGCCAGGTCTGGGCACAGTCGGAGGAGGGGGCCGATTTGAAACTGAAAGCAGGCGATAACGTGACCATCACGCGGGGCCTGCTGGGCGCCTATTGGCTGTCCAACGGCTCTCGTCTCGCCATCAAGGTGCGCCGTACGCACTGAAGAGGATCGCTGTCGGTGCCACCGCTCGTCGCGTGGAGGAGTGGTGTGTGAGGCGCGTGCGTTAAAAAAAAAAGGGGCTGCGCAGCCGCAGCCCCTTCATGGCGGTCGGTTCACCGCCCGCTGACGTTACTTCTTGGAAGGCTCGATCGAGTAGGTCACCTGACCGTAAACGAACAGTCCGCGCGGGTCGGCGTAACCCGGGTCGTAGCCCGCCTGGAAATAGTTCTGCCCACCGACGTTCGAGTACGGCGGATTGGTGTTGAACAGGTTCCGGGCACCCACCTGCAGCTTCAGATGTTGGATACCCGTCCAGGTGCCCTGCAGGTCGACGGTGTTGTACGAGGAGACTACACGCGTCACCTGGGTGATGGTGCTGGGCAAATCCTGGTACGCCGACTGGTAGTTGTCGGATACGGAGACGTCCCACGGCCCCTGCGTCCAGTCGATGGTGGCGTAGTGGTGCCAGCGCGGAATGACGCCGCCTGCGCCGTTGGTGATCGGGGAGACCTTGCCCGCCACGTTCAGGAACGAGCCATCGGGTTGTTCCTCCCGGTAGGTCGCATAGTAGGTGCCGAGCATGCTGAAGGTGAAGGTCCCGAAGGGCGTGGCCGGCAACCGATAGCGCAGATCGAAGTCGGCTCCCTTGACGTCCGTTTCGCCGAAGTTGGTATTGGTCTGGGCGATCGAGGTGATCGGCCCGGGGCACCCGGGGCAATTCGCCGTCGGAGCGCCGCGGGTGATGAGGTTACCGTAGAGTCCCGGTGCAGCCAGGACCGCGGCCGGATCCACGCCGAAGATGATCGTATTCTTCAGCTTGATCGAGAACGCGTCCACATCCAGCGAAAGTCCCGTCACCGGCTCGACGACGAAGCCGAGCGTATACGTGTCGGAGGTCTCGGGCTTCAGCCTCGTGTTCCCGCCCAACGAGATATTGAACTGCGTGTTGCAATCAAGCGAGCTGCCCGTGGTGGCGCAGCGGTACGGGTCCGACAATCCGGGAGAAGACACGCCTTGCGTGACCGGAGCGTAGAGCTCCGACAGGCTGGGTGCCCGGAAACCCTTGGAGTATGAGCCGCGCAACATGACCTCCTCCACGGGCTTCCAGCGCAGCGCCACCTTCGGCGTGGTCTTGCCGCCAGTGCCCTGGTAATGGTCATAGCGGACGGCGGGATTCACCGTGAAGCCGTCGACGACCGGGACCTGCATCTCCAGCGAGGTGCCGACGACGTTTCTCTGCACGGCTGTCGGGAAGAAGTTGCCGCCGTAGCCGGAGATGTCCCCGCTCTGGATGGCCGCGCTCGGATCCGTTTGGAACAATTCCTTGCGGATCGTCGCATCCACGGCGAGAGCCAACGGCCCTCCGGGCAGTGTAACGACCTCACGCGTGCCGGAGGCTTCGAACTCCTCGATGGTCGTCTTCGTCTCGTAGGCAACCCCGTTATAGTTCGCCGCCTGCGCCTGGGCCAGAACCGTTGGATCCGTGGTCGGCCCGAAGAAATTCACCTGCCCGCTGTTGAGCAGCGGCAGGATCTTCGAGTAGGCGGGATAGCCGTTGTTATCGTACTCGACCAGTTGTGTCTGGCTGTACAGGAACCCTGCATCGAAATCCCATCCTGCGGCCGTGCCCTTCACGCCGAGAGTCACGCGCGGCGCTTTGGAAGTATCCGTGAGGTCGCGGTTTCCGGAAATGAAGTCGCGGTAGAACACATCCAGGACCGGCGTCGCCCCGCCCTTGGTACGCGCCACGACCCATGCCGTGGGATAGTAGGGGCTCGAGGGCGCCAGGTTGATGGTCGCCGACCCGTTGTAGGGCGCAAGATTGTACAGCGGGTTGTTCGGGGGCAGCGCGAACTGGTCCGACAGCGGCACCGGCTGGATGATGTAGCGCGTTTTGTTCTCCGTGTAGGAGAGATCGCCGTAGAGCTGGATCTCGTCGGTGAGCGCAACGTGCGCGGCGCCATAGACATTCGCGCGCTCTGCCTGGGGCAGCAGGGACACGTATGGCGAAGGATCGAAGCGGCAGCGGCTCGCCGGATGGTTCAAGGGATCCGTCACCGAGGGCGCACAATTTCCCGCCAGCGGATTGGCGGTCTTGAAGCTGCCGTCCAGGGGCACGACGTTCGCCGGGAAGGTGTTTCCCGAGGTCACATCATTACCCGTGCCCACGTTGATACCAGACTTCGCAAAGTCGCGCTGGGCGCCGTAGAGCACATTCTCTTTTTGGTAGTTGGCCGTCAACATGACGTTGAAGCGGTCCTGGAGCAGATCCCCGTAGCCGCCCATCACATTGAAGCGCTTGACGTCGCCGCCGCCTTGGGTCGTGCCGCCGCCGTAGGCGCTCGCCTGGAAGCCCTGATAGTTGTCGCGAGTGATGAAATTGATGACACCCGCGATGGCATCGCTTCCATAGACCGCCGAGGCGCTGTCCTTCAGTACATCCACCTTCTCGAGCGCGGCGAACGGAATGCTGTTGACGTCTACAGTGGTGCTATCCGAGATCGTTCCACCCCCCGCCACCCGCTTGCCGTTTATCAGCACCAGGGTACGTTGGGATCCCAGACCGCGCAGCGACACGCTGGACACGCCACCGCTCGTGGAGCCGGACCCGCTGGCGCCGACAGTATTGTTGTTGCCCTGCAAGGCAACGCTGACGGTGTCCAGCAGCTGCTCGGCATTGACCGCGCCTGTCTGCTCGATCTGTTGTGCCGTTATCGTCGTCACCGGCAGCGCGCCCTGATCGGTCTGGCGGATGCGGCTGCCTGTTACCACTACCTCCTGAACAACTTGTGCGTCGGCCGCGCTTGGCGCGGGCGGGGTCTGTGCGAAAGTCGGTGCGGCTGCAGCCAACGCCAGGCCTGCCGCCCAACGCAAGCCGCACATAATCCGCACATCGCTGATGCGAGTCATCGGTCCTCCTGAAAACGGTGTTCCCGTTCCTTTTGGTTTGCGGCGACGAGGGTGTCCGCCGCGAATTACGGTGGTGTGTTCCGAGCCGGGGCTGAGGCGCACCGGTTCCCCTCGGGTGCGTTGGATATTACCGACAATAAACGGCTTAGGTAACAAATTTGCAAAAAAACAACTTAGCAGTTCGATTGTAAGCCAGTGTGATTCTAAAATTTTTTACATGTTATGACAGGTTCGTTGTATTTGCAGTGCAGCTCCTATTTTTGTTGTGTTTACGACACAGCAATGGCCCCACAGGCTGGCTGCGGACCCGCCCTCCACAAGCGGAAGCGCCGGCGGTAGAAGCGCGCCGGCGCGAAGCTTACCGCAACGCACAATGGAGGGTTAACCCCTCGTTGCGCCATTGCCGCCGCCAGCGGCCGAATCGCCCGCCACGGCCGTTCCCGGCGGCCACTCGTCGCCTTTCCACCACATCAATATCAGCAACTGTCGCAGGGTGTGTCATATTTGAGATGAATTAATTATTAGATATACTCGGTCGCACAAAGCCCGATTTTGTAAAAGACCGTAGCGGGCGCAAGACGACAGCCCCGGCCTCCCCCTGGCGCGATGTTGTTGCGAAAACACAGAGCGCGCCGGTACGGGCCGTGGCTGTCAGCCGATTAATACGAATGACTACAATTTGTTAGGGGAGAGACCAGCAAATGATCATGGAAACCAACCGAATCGTGCGGAGGGCCGTTCGCGCGGCAATGTGGACGGGCGGCGCCTTCGCCGTGGGCATGGCAGCCCACTCGTCCGCCCAAGCACAGACCGCGCCCGCAAAAGTTGCTTCCGCCGACGAGACAACACCCTCACTGACCGAAGTGGTCGTGACGGGTTCGCGCATCGCCACCCCCAACCTCGATGCCATCAGCCCGGTCACGGCAGTCACCAGCGAGGAAATCAAGGAGACCGGCGTCACGCGCATCGAGGACCTGATCAACAGCCTGCCCCAGGTGGTTGCCGACCAGGGCTCCGGCTTGTCCATGGGCGCGAACGGCACGGCCACCATCAACCTGCGCGGTCTGGGCACGCAACGCACTCTCGTTCTCATGAACGGACGGCGACTGCAAGGTGGCGACCCGGGAGCCATTCAAGGCTCGAACCCCGCTTTTGCCTCTGCGGCCGACATAAACCAGATCCCGGTCGCGCTGATCGAGCGCGTGGACGTGCTGACCGGCGGCGCTTCCTCGACCTATGGCGCGGATGCCGTGGCCGGCGTCGTGAACTTCGTCATGAACGATCACTTCGAGGGCGTTCGCCTCGATGCCAATGCGGGTATCTACAATCACAACAATCACGAGGATTGGATCAACCCGCTGCTCGTGAAGCGAGGCTTCTCACCGGTCACCGGTACGAACTGGGACGGCGAGAACAAGGACTTCACGCTCATCATGGGGCACAACTTCGCCGATGGCGCCGGCAATTTCGAGGGCTACCTCGGATACCGGCGGAACTCTCCCGCCACCGCCGATCACCGTGACCACGCGGCCTGCCAGCTCTCCAACGGAGCATCCAGCGGAACGGCAAACCCATTCGGCTGCGGCGGCTCGAGTAACTCGGCTCCGGCCGTCTTTCTGAACCCCAGTACGAGCACCATCGTCCAGGTCCACCCGGATGGCACGCTGGGAAAACGCTACGCGCGGTACAACTACGCCGCATCCCACTATCTGCAGCGTATCGATGAGCGCTACACCGCCGGCTTCTTCGGCAAGTTGAAATTCAACGACCACGTGGAGGCGTACACCGAGTTCACGTTCATGGACGACAAGACCACCGGCAACTATGCAGCGGCGGGCTCGTTCCTGGGCAGCGGCAGGGCGATAGATGCGAACTCGGGAATATCCGACGGCGCCTTGACCTACAACTGCGGCCCCATCGGAGCCGGGTACGGCAATTCCGGCATGAACCCGTATATCACGCCCGGGGAGTACCCGACGTTGTGCCCCAACGTGCCGGGGGGATACACGAACGCGCAAAATGCCGCTCTCGCGACTCCTTACTTCCCATACCAGTTGAATCCCGACGGCACCGCGCAGATCCTGGTCGGCCGCCGCAACGTCGAAGGTGGTCCGCGCGAGGATAACTATACCCACACGGCTTATCGCGGTGTTTTCGGTGCGCGCGGCGAGATCTCGGAGGAGTGGACGTACGATGCGTACGGCCTGTTCTCCCAGACCCGGTCCTCGGATTTCCACAACAACGACACGTCCACGCAGCGCATGTCGAACGCGCTTCTCGCCGTTAGGGATCCCACGACCGGGAACATCGTCTGCGCCGGCGGGCAGGCGGGATGTGTTCCGTGGAATATCTTCAATCCCGCCATTCCCGTCAGCCAGGGCGCTTTGAACTACATCTCCGTTCCGGGACTCTTCGAGGCTTCGGCGGAAGAGGACATTGCCAGCGCCTACGTCTCCGGCGATTTGACCAAGGACGGGATCAAGTCCCCCTGGGCGGACGACGGTCTGAAACTCGTGTTCGGGTCCGAGTATCGCCGGGACACCCTGGTGAGCAACCCGGACGAGGAGTATCAGAGCGGAGATCTCGCCGGCATCGGCTCGCCGACGCCGCCTGTCTCAGCCGCGCAGCACGTTTGGGAAGCCTTTACGGAAGGGCGCTTCCCCATCATGCGCAACCAGTCGTTCACGAAGGCTCTCGATCTCGAATGGGGCTACCGCTACTCGAGCTACAGCGAAGGGTACAACACCAACACCTACAAGCTCGGCCTGGAATGGGCGCCTGTCGACGATATTCGTGTGCGCGCGAGCTACAACCGCGCGGTCCGCGCACCGAATCTTCAGGAGCTCTATCAGCCGCAACACGTCGCTCTCGACACGGGTACCGACCTTTGCGCCACCGGCACGAAGCTCTCGCTGGCGCAGTGCGAGCTGTTGGGCGTCAGCCCGGCGCAGTACGCGGCTGGAGGCGCGGCGGCTTCACCGGCGAGCCAGTACAATGGCCTGATCGGCGGCAATCCCAACGTCAAGCCTGAGGTGGGCAAGACGACGGACGTGGGTGTCGTGTTCACGCCATCTTTCCTGCCGAATTTCAATGCGACGATCGACTACACCGACATCAAGATCACGAATCTGGTCAATTCCTACGGTCCAAACGTCGTCCAGACGAACTGTGTCCTGACCGGCTCACCCACCTGGTGTTCGCTCGTCCACCGCGATCCGGCGGGAACCCTGTGGGCAAGTCAGAGCAGCTACACGGTTGACCCGATCATCAACGAGGGTGGCCTCGAGTACAAGGGTATCGACATCGGGCTCGCGTACCGGCTCGATCTGGGGACCTTGGGGCGCGTGCGTACGCGACTGGATGGCACCTGGCTGAAGAGCCTGATCTACTCCCCCGGAGCGTCACCCAAGTATGACTGCGCCGGCCGGTTCGGACCCGCGTGCTCACCGGTCACCCCGACCTGGCGTCACCGCATGACCGTCGACTGGGATACGCCGTTCACGGGGTTGTCGGCTGGTGCGACCTGGCGCTTCTTTGGCCAAGCGACCAACACGCTGCTCGATCCGGCGACGCCTGACTACATAAAAGGCCTTACGTCGACCGGTCCCCTGCCGGACGCGCGCATTCCGACGATCAGCTACCTCGATCTGCGGGTGTCGTACGCCTGGGAGAAGATCACGGTGCGCGTGGGTGTCAACAACGTGCTGGACAAGGATCCCCCGACCATCGACACGGCCAACAGCGGCGGCAATACCCTGTACGCCGAGAGCAACACGTATCCCTCCGTGTACGACACGCTCGGCCGTTATCTGTTCATGAACGTCACGGTCGACTTCTGAAAGCACTGACTGGCTCTTTTCGCTAAACTCGACGGCGGGCCTCGTGCCCGCCGTTTTTTTTCGTGCGCCCGGCAGGGCGCACTCAGATTTCAGGAAGGTGAGGGGGTCTCGTGAAAGCACATATTCGATTGGGAGCCATTGCCATCGGGCTGGCGGCTTTCGCGGCGCACGCCGACACGGTTGCCGATTGGGCCGATACCACCACGCGAATCGCGACGGACGGGCCGAACACGATCCGGACCATCGCCCTGGCGCAAAGCGCGGTTTACGAAGCGGTGAACGCGATAACCCGGCGCTATCCGCGGGATCTCGTCGATCTCGGGCCCGCGCAGGGCGCATCGATCGATGCTGCGATCGCGGCCGCGAGCCGTGCCGTGTTGTTGCACGAAGCACTGGCTCTGAAGGCGCAGACGGAATCCGCGTACCAGAAGGCGCTTGCCGCCATCCCGGATGACGCCGCCCGGGCGTCCGGCATCGCCTTGGGCGAGCGAGCCGCGGCGGATGTGCTGGGCAAGCACACCGATGACATCGGCAATATCGAGCCTTACCGGCCGCTTACTTCGCCGGGTGTCTACGTCCCGACCACGTTTCCACTCGGCTATGCCGTTGCCCAACATAAGCCCTGGTTTCTGAAGAGCGCGTCGCAGTTGCGGCCGGGGCCGCCGCCCGCGCTGAAGGGCGCTTTGTGGGCGCGGGACTACAACGAGATCAAGTCCATCGGCGCCCTGGAGAGCACGACGCGAAACTCGGAGCAAACCGCCATCGGACGCTTCTGGGCGACGTCTCTGCCGGACGTTCATATCGGAGTCGTGAGCTCGCTCGCCAGGGCTCCCGGGCGCGAGATCACCCGCAACGCCCGGCTGTTCGCGGCCGTACTGGGAGCGTTGAACGACACTGAGATCGCCGTTTTTGAGGCGAAGTATCACTATCAGTTCTGGCGCCCGATCACCGCCATCCGCAACGGGGACCAGGACGGCAATCCCGCGACCGAGCGCGACGCCGGCTGGGCGCCATTGATCGTCACGCCCATCCAGCCTGAATATCCTTGCGCCCACTGCATGATCGCTTCGACCATCGCCACGGTCATCCGTGCGGACGTCGGTAAGGAGCCTCTGCCCACTCTGAGCACGACCAGTAACACGCTGCAGGGCGTCACACGGCATTGGAACAGCACCGAGGATCTGGTGAAGGAAGTCTCCCTGGGACGTATGTACGACGGTGTGCACTATCGGAATTCGACCGAGGTCGGCAATCGGATGGGCGAGCAGGTCGGGTCGGTAGTGGCCGCGGCGTATGGAATGCGTTAAACGGGCCCGATGACTTCGTCCCCTGATCGCGAACGCCTCGAGCTCGCGGTGCGCCATCACCTCGCGGGACGCCTCCGCGAGGCAGTGGGGGTCTACCAGGATCTGCTGCGCGCTATCCCGAATGACGCGGATGTGATGCAGCGTTTGGGCGTAGCGCTCGCTCAGCTCGGGCTTCCCGAGGACGGTGCGCGTCTGATGTCGGCTTCGCTGCAGTTGAAGCCGGATCGTCCCCAGGTGTTGTTGAACCTGAGTAGGGCACTGCTCGATTTGGGAAGGGCAGAGGAGGCCCTCCAGTACAGTAATCGAGCGGTGGCGCTCGATGGCTCCGTGGCGGACGGATTTCGCCTACGCGCTGCGGCACTCACGGCTCTCGGCCGAAATGAGGAAGCACTGGCTAACTTCGCGCAAGCGGTGCGTCTGGCCCCGACCGACCCTGCTGCGCTGATCGACCTGGGTGTCGCGCTGGCCTCCGGCGGCAGGGAGCGGGACGCGGCGGATTGCTTCGAACGAGCCGTCGCGCTCGATGCTGCCCAGGCGCCCGCGCACCACAATCTCGGAATCCTGGCTGCACAGAGTGCGGACCACGAAAGGGCGCTGCGCAGCTTTGACCGCGCGCTTGCATTGCAACCTCAAAGCGCCGCCCTGCACAATAACCGCGGCACCAGCCTGAAGGAGCTCGGGCGCTTGCCCGAGGCCCTGGAAAGCTTCTCGATCGCGCTCGCGATCGAGCCAACCAATGCGGAAATGCTGCACAACCGTGCGGTGGTCAACTCGCTGCTCGAGCGTTACACCGAGGCACTCCGGGACTACGACGAATTGCTTCTGCGCCAGGGTGAAAGGGCTCCAGACCTCATCGGCAGGGGCGCGGCGCTCCTGGCACTCGGCCGCAATGCCGAAGCTCTCGCACCGCTGCAGAAAGCCGCCGCGCTGGTGCCGGATGAAAGCGACGCACACATCCAACTCGGCGTCGCCCTCTCGCGCCTGGAGCGCCACACGGAAGCGGTGGCAAGCTTCGACCGCGCCCTCGCCATGAGGCGCGACCGTCCCGAGGTGCTGAATAATCGCGGAGTCGCCCTCGCCGCGCTCGGGCGTACCGGCGAGGCGCTCCAGGACTTCATTCACTCCGCAGCCCTCGCGGGCGAGGTGGCCGATACACACACCAACATGGGGGTGCTGTTCAAGAGCATCGGCCGCTATCGCCAGGCCGCGCGGAGTTTCGACCGCGCGCTCACACTCAGGCGCGACGATCCCGCGGCCAGCTTCGAGCTGGGGTTTCTGCAGCTCACCCTGGGCGAATTCCGCAAGGGATGGCCGCTCTACGAGGCGCGCTTCCGCGTTCCGGCACTCGCCATTCCCGCGCGCGACTTCGGCGTGCCGCGTTGGACGGGAACCGAGCCGCTCGCGGGGAAAACGCTTCTGGTGCACGCGGAGCAGGGGCTCGGAGACACCATGCAATTCGCGCGCTACCTGCCTCTGTTGACCGGGCGGGGCGCCGCCGTGGTGTTTGAAGTGATGCCGCCGCTGAAAGCGCTGATGCGCTCGCTGCCGCCGGGCGCGTTTAAAATTGTCGCTCGCGGAGAGCCGCTACCCCCGGTGGACTATCATTGTCCGTTGCTGAGTCTGCCGCTGGCGTTCGACACACAACTGGAAACTATTCCCAACGCAGTTCCCTACCTCGCTGCCGATCCTGCACGGACCGCGATCTGGGCGGCATCGTTGCAGAGGCTGCCCGGGTTTCGAGTCGGGATAGCCTGGCAGGGCAACGTACAAGTCGAGCGTCTGATCTGGGCGCGAGGGCGTTCAATACCTCTCGCGGCGTTCGCGCCCCTTGCGGAAATTCCGGGGGTGAGCCTGGTGTCCCTGCAGAAGGGGCCGGGCGCCGAGCAGTTGCGCGGCGTGGCTTTCCGCGATCGCATTCTCGACCTCGGTGAGGAGCTCGATCGCGGCTCCGACGCATTTCTGGATACGGCTGCGGTGATGGCGGGTCTCGATCTCGTCATTACCTCCGACACCTCGATCGCGCACCTCGCGGGGGCGCTCGCGCGGACGGCGTGGGTAGCGCTCCATGCCTCGCCCGACTGGCGCTGGCTCCTGGACCGCGCCGACAGCCCCTGGTATCCAACCATGCGACTGTTCAGACAACCGGATAGAAGCAGTGGCTGGGAAGCGGTAATCGCAGCCCTTGCCGCCGCGCTCGCACCGTTGGCGGCACTGCGCGCGCGTTAGTCAGCACAGAAGGCTCGCTACACATGTTGTCCCCTTCCGATGTCGAAGCGCTGCTGGAGCTGGCGCGGCAGGATCTGGCAAGCGGCCAGCTTGCGGCCGCGGAGGCAAAGTGCCTGCAGGTGCTGGGTGCCCACCACCATCATCCCGGCGCGCTCGGAGTGCTTGGGACGGTCCTCTATTCCCAAGGACGGCACGAGGACGCGGTACGGGTTTTCAATGCGCTCACGTTGATGGAGCCGGCGGTCGCCGCACACTGGCAAAATCTCGGGACCGCGCTGCGCCCGACCAGGCGATACGCTCAGGCCATTGCGGCATTCGAGCGGGCGTTGCAACTCGCTCCCCCATCGCCAGTCCTGCTGTACAACCTGGGCATGCTGCAAATGGATCGTTGCGACTACGGGGCCGCGCACCTCGCGCTGCGTGATGCCGTGGCTCTTGCGCCGGCCGATGCCACGATTCGCTGGGCCTTCGCGCAGTGTTGTTACGATCTCGTCCAGCTCGAGGAAGCCCTTGCGGCCCTGCAAGACTGGCAAAAGCTCGAAGGACTGACGGTCGAGATCACCGCGCGGATCGCCCTTCTTCTGGTCATACTGGGGGCAACCGAGCAGGCGCGGCCTGGAATAGAGGGGCTTCTCGCGAACCCTCCGCAAAAAGGACGCGCAGCGCTCGGACTGGCTTCCATCCTGGAGCGCCTGCATCGCCTCGACGAGTCGCGTGCGCTGATGCAGCGCCTCGAGCTCAATGACCACGGTCTCGAGGCCGATCCCGAAAGGCTGCTGCTTGCGGCCATATTGGCCGACAGGTCCGGCGAGCACGAGGAAGCCCGCCGGCACCTGTCGTTGGCGCTGCAGAACCATCAGGAATTCGTGCACCGGCATCATCTCCTGTTCCCGCTTGCGAAGGTTTACGACGCGCTGGGGCGCTACGACGAGGCGTACGCTGCCGCGGAAGGAGCACACCGTTCGCAGCTGGCATTCCTCGAGGCCGCGATGGCCAGGTCACCCGCCGAGGAGTCGCGGATATTGGCGCGCACTACGAATGGATGCGACCCGGACGATGTTGCGGCCTGGGAGAGCACCGGGCCCGCAATGGAAGACAGTCCTATCTTCGTAGTGGGCTTCCCGCGCTCCGGGACGACTCTCCTCGAGCAGGTGCTCGATGCGCATCCCCTGCTGCAGTCGATGGACGAGCAGCCCTTCTTGCTGAAAGCCCTCGATGAAGTCACCGAGCGCGGGATCCGCTATCCCGCCGAGCTCCGCAACCTGACAGCGCAGGCTCTGGACGACATCCGCGCTCACTATTGGGACCATGCGCGGCACAAGGCCGGCCTGCTTCCGGAGCAGCGGCTCGTGGACAAGTACCCGCTGAATATGACCTTACTGCCGTTGATCCGCCGGCTGTTTCCCAACGCGCGCATCGTTCTGGCAATCCGTCACCCTTGCGATACGCTGCTGAGCTGCTTCCTGCAGGACTTTCGCGCGCCGGAGCTTGCGCTCCTGTGCCGCGATCTGACCACGCTGGCGAACGCTTACTCCCGCGCCTTCGGATTCTGGTATTCGCAATGGGCACTGCTGCGCCCGTTCAGCTATGAGTTGCGGTACGAGCAGCTCACCGCGGACTTCGCCACGGAGGTCCGCAAGCTCAGCGAATTTCTGCAGCTCCCCTGGCACGAGGCCATGCTGGCTCCCGGCGAGCACGCCCGTGCGAAAGGATTCATCAGCACGCCGAGCTACTCTCAGGTCATCGAGCCGGTCAACAACAGATCCGTGGGCCGCTGGAAGCACTACGAGCGCCGCTTCGGCGAAGTGATGCCTGTCTTGATGCCCTGGGTCGAGCGCTGGGGCTATTCCGTCAGCTGATTCGCTTGACGCGCGTCTTGCGCGCCTTATCGGCGGCAAGCCACAGCGAGCCCATCGCGCCGTGCTCGATGTGCACGACGTCACCGACCACGAATTGCTTGCGTGGCTCCGCTTCCGTCTGCATCCACACCTGTTGGTTGTCCAGAGTGAAGATCAACTCGCCGTTCGCAGCGTGGCGCAGCGCGACGATCTTGCCCGGCAGCACGGCATCGTCCGCCTTACGTTCGGCAACCGGATCGCGCTTGCGTGCGATGTCCGCCGTCAGGCCGAACTGGTCGGCTTCGAGCTTGGGAAGCGTAGCCGCCAGCGCATCGAAACAGGCAAGACGCTTCGTCTGGTCGGTCTCGCTCGCGCACTGACGCAACCTTTCAGCGAGCGGGTTGGTCAACGCTTCCACCGGCACGGACGCGCAGGCCAGCAGGATCACTCCGGCGCACGCGCGAATCATCGCGATCCCATCGTTGGTGCGTCCGGTCCGTAGAATCGGCCGCGCGCTACGGTCATCGCGCGGACCAGGTCGCGTTCGGCGCTCGTCAGGAGTGGATTCCATATGTCGAAGATGAGAATGATCCGGATCTGATCGCTGTCGTTCCAGGCGTCGTGCTCGATGGTATCGTCGAACACCCATGCTTTGCCCTTCTCCCAGGAACGTGTCTGCGATCCCACTCGAAAGCGGCAGCCTTCCGGTATCACGAGCGGCAGGTGGACGATCGAGCGCGTGTTGGTCGTACCGGTATGCGGTGGGAGCCGCGTGTGGGGCTTGAGGACGGAGAAGTAAGCGCCGGGAGCATAGTCAGGGATGTCACACATGGGGAGGCGGGCAAGCACGGCCGATGTCCTGGGACACGCTGCCTGGCGGGCGGGCAGGGGCGCGCCATCGTGCCAAAGGGAATAGACACTCCAATTCATCGAGTGATTGAGAGGCGCCCACTCATCGAGCGGCGTGCCTGGAGGAAAGTCGACATAGGGTGAAAAGTCCGCCGACTCCTTACGCAAGACGTTGAGGGCCTCCGCGGCGATGTCCTCGGTGGCCTCCTCCAGAATTCCCAGCCAGGGGAAGTGTTCACGCCGGAAGAACTCGATCGCCGGCAAATACGGGAAATACGTGTCTTTCGGCAGACTCGAGTACGCGCGGCGCTTGCCGAGCATGATATCGCGGCAAGCGTCGTACCGATGCTGGTCCTCGCCGGCATGCAACCGCCGCACTGGCTCCAACTCGCTCTCGAGGAACGCCTCGAGCGCGCGCGCATTTGCGGCCACGACCTCCCGGGCGTGACCAATGGCCGGCGCCATGTGCTGCGGGATGGACTCGCCCGGTGGGATCGACGCCAGGGCAGCCTCGAACATCAGTGCCGCCGCCGTGGGCTTGTTCAGCCGCTCCATGAGGTCCGCCTTGTGGAGCAGAGCGGCAACGTAGCGAGGCTCCAGCGCCAGTGCCTTGTCCAGGGCCCCGCTTTCGGCCGCGGTATCGCCGACCGAGCGGCACGCTGCCGCGAGATTCAGCCACAGGACCTTGGATTTCGCATCGATCGCAATGGCGCGCCGGTACAGGTCCCGGGCCTCTGCGGGCTTGCCGCTCCGTTGCATGTGCCCCCCCGCCGCATTCAGGACGACCGGGTGTTCGGGCGCCCGCGCGAGGGCCATCTCGACCAGTTTCTGGGCTTCGGCGACGGACCGGCCCCCCGAGACCTGATTGATGGCGTCCGCCAGGGCGCGCGCCTCGGATTCGTTGATCGGAGGAGGGGTCACAAGGTAAGGGCGGTGCAAGGCCAATGTATCGGATGTGAAGTGTATCCCACGATGTGATTCGCTGCGGGATGCGCGCTCACCCGATTTGAGTTCGTGGTACGTTTGAGGGGTGGACGACATTGCCCCCTCGCGGTGCGATCCAGGCCCGAACCAGGCACCTGCGTTGCCTCGGGCTCTGCTTGTCCTCTTCGTTCTGACTGCCGCGTGGGTTGCCTGGCCGGCGGAAGCCGCCGCAGCCGACCCTCGCGCCCATGCGGCGGACCCCGCGGTGGCCGGCCCCGGAAAAGCCACGGGGCCCGGCGAGGTTGATGACTCGGTATTTGCCTCACCGACGACGCATGACCACATCGGTCGCGTGGTCGTTCCGGTCAGAATCAATGGCCGCGGTCCGTTCCGGTTCATCGTGGACACGGGCGCGAATCACTCCACCATCTCACCGGGTCTGGTGCGCGTGTTGGGACTCAAGGCCGGCACCGAATCCCTGATGACGCTGGACGGGATCACGGGCGCTGCCCAGGTGTCGTATGTGTCCGTCGACCGGCTCCAGGCAGGCGACTTGACGATTGAGGATACGGCGCTGCCAGTGGTGTGGGCGCCCGTGATGGCGGGAGCGGACGGGATACTGGGCGCCGCCGGAATGACGCAGAAGAGCCTGCTCATCGACTTCCAGCGCAACCGCGTCGCCATCACGAGCCACATCGAGTCCACGGCACGCGCACAGACAATCAAGATCCATGCGGCGCGCGTGGCCAACGGACTCATCATTCTGGACACTCTGGTGGGCGGAGTGCGTGTTGCGGCCGTGTTGGACACCGGGTCGGAGCGAACTCTCGGAAATCTGGCGCTGCGCGACGCCCTGAAGGGACGCAAACGCCCCCACCAGGGCTTCGTCGCCCGGTTGACCTCCGTTTATGGCGCCACGGAGGAAGTGGAGCCGGGTGAGATCCAGACCGCACCCACCATCTCCATCGAAACGCTGCGGATCACCGACGTGGCCATCGTCTACGGCGACTTCCACATCTTCAAGATCTGGCAGATGCAGCACGAGCCCGCCATGATTCTCGGTATGGACGTGCTCGGAACGGTCTCTTCGCTCAATATCGACTTCAAGAATCAGACCGTCTATGTCGGAAGTGCGCCGGCAGGGCAGCAGGTGCTACCGCTGACCCCGCACGATTTATCGAAGCAACAGGGGCAGAAGAACTAACCCGACACGGCGGCAGGACTGATGCTCCTCAGGGTGGGTTCCAGGTAACCCGGTCGCCGACCTTCAATCCCAGCCGCGCCGCTTCCCCCCCTTTTATCTCCAGCACCGCGGCCACCGGCTTGTCCGAGCTCAGGGTCGCGAGCGAAAGTGGGTGCGCGCGCTCGATGATCTGGTCGATCGCGCCCTTCTCACCGATGAACACCATGTCGAGCTCGATGTAGGTGTTCTTCATCCACATGCTCATCTGCCGCGGCTGCTTCTCCGGGAACAACATCCCTTGCCCCGGAGGAAGATCCCGCACGAACATGAGCCCTTGCTCCTGGCGCTCGGGCGTGTCAGCGATCCAGACATCGAAATGCCGCGCGTCCTTCTTGCTCGTCCCGTGCAGGATTTCCAGCGAGGTGCGCGGGAAGGTGGCGAGATCCTCCAGAGGGCCCGACTGCGCGCGACCGATCGTGGCGGCGGCAAGAGTCAGTGTGAGGGCGCATAGCGTCGCGAGCAGCGGCCCCGCGGCCGGCGATTTTTTCTTCAACATGGGCTCTAGGGCTCCTCGTCTTCAAAAGTAGCGTGGCCGGCGAAATCGAAGCGGCTGACCAGGATCCGATCGTCCCCGCTCAGGGTGCTTGCGGGGGAGATACAAAATCCCCGGGCGACGATGCGGTACGAGCGTTTCGGACCGCCGAGCGCACCGACGCGTTCCTGCTTCAGCTCGTCGACGGTACATCGGTCATCGCCGCGCGTGGCGTACAAACGCTGTTCGCCTTCGAAGATGACAGTGAGATTCGTCGGAAGCTCGCGACCCGGGCGACCCTCCTTCACGTCTCCCACCCCGAACACCATGCGCAGCCGGCGCCCGTCCGAATGCACCGGGCCGGCAAAGCTCACCCGGACGCCCCTGCCACCAGGGCGAGGGCCGCCCTCGCACTCGATTTCCGCGTTGTGCCAGTCGATGTCGAGATTGAGAGCGCCACGGATTCGCGCGCGCAGATAGCCGTTGCCTCCGGGAAGGCAGCTCGCCCCGTGCTGAGTGGTGACCGGCGTCAACGCGCTTGCTCCGGGCAGCGCCGCCATCAATCCCAGGGCGCACCACACCGCAACGGAAAGTCGATCCATGCGGCACAGTTTACCTCGGTACCCGGGCTATCTGCCGACCCGACTGGCGCGCGGTATGCTACCGGCAGCACCAATGATGACTCGCCCAGATCGAGGAGAGACCGGAGCATGGTGGACGTAGTCCCCTATTTCGCCGTCCCGTTCGGATTCGCGAAGCTGGAAAACTGCGATGCGCTGAATGGACAGTTGCGCGAGCTGTTTGTGCGCCGCGCGGCCGAAGGCCCCGCGTACGCGAATCGCAAGCCGCTCACGCAGCGCAATCCCCAGGTATTCGAAAGCGAGTTTCAATTATTCCGCTGGCCCGATCGCTGCGTGCAGCAGCTCAAGGAGTTCTGCTGGCACCAGATGATGCGGATGATCGGCGAGCTGAACGGCTACGACACCGCGGCCCTGGGACACATGCTCATCTCTTCGGACTCGTGGTTCCATGTTACGCGGCGCGGCGGATTCTTCGCGCTCCATAACCATCCGAATGCATCCTGGTCGGGCGTCTATTGTGTGGACCCGGGGAAGCACGACCCGGACAAGCGGGAGAGCGGGCTCCTGAGCTTCGTCAACCCCTCGGTAGCGTCAGCGATGTACATGGACGCCGCCACCTTGAATTTACGGGGTGCGTTCGCCTACCACATCCGGCACGTGCGACTCGAGCCGGGACAACTCGTGCTGTTCCCGTCTTGGATCTTGCATGATGTAAAACCCTTCGAGGGCGAAGGCGAGCGCATCACCGTTGCGTTCAATTGCTGGTTCGCATTTCAGGACGCCGCAGCCCCGGGCGGCGGCTGAATTGACGGACGGGGTGGGACTCGCCCTTAAAAGCGATCAGCTCCCCGGCTCCACCAGCAGCGCCTTCGCCAACCGCGCGTGCGCACGCCCGATACCCCGCGCGAGATGCATCAGCAGCGTGAGCACGATGATGCCCGCCGCAAGCATGATCAAAGAGGCGACCCACGATCCGGCCGAGAGCCTGATCCAATAATCGCCCAAGGCGAACGGCACTCCCGACGGATCGCCGTGGACCCATCCGAGCGCCTCGCCAAACACGACGGCCGGTGCGAGGGACAGATGCACGCCCGCCGACAGCCCGAGCGCCGCGATGACGAAATAGAGGATGCCCAGCGGCAGCATGAGGACGAAATAAAGAAGTGTCGTCCAGGTGCGGACGTCCCCCAGCATCGCCCCGATGCGTGCCCACCAGCCCGCCGCCGGCCCCGGGTGCACCGGGCGCCGCGGCATGCGCTCGCCGGTGATCGCCTCGATGAGACGCCCTTCTCCCAGAGAGATGACACGCGTCATGCCGATGAAGGCAAGAAAGAACGGCACGCCGATGATGAGGATCGCAAGTCCCGCCGATAACGACATGCCGACGACGACGAGAGTGAAGTACAAGATGCCTGTCGCGAGCGCGAGCAGCATGTAGAAGAGGGAGGTATAGGCTCGCGGATCGAGGAAGATCCCGAAAAAGCGCCGCACGCTCCCGGGATTCTGCGACTGCTGCGGAGTGGGCGTCCGCAATGCAGCTTTCATCTTCACTTCCGTGTCTCGGTAAGCAGCCGCCACTTCGTCGGGAGCCCCGTAGGTGCTCGAGATGAGCTCGAGCACGTCGGCCTCCGACTTCTCCGGGTGCGCCGCGACTTCCGCGCGCAGGTATTCCTCAGCGTCGTACAACGCGTCCTGTATGAGCGCGGGATCCTCCCCCTCCAGGGCGGCACGCAGCTGCTTCAGGTACTCATCGATCGAGCGCGGTGCGGAGAAGCGGTTCATACGACCTCCCGGGAAAATTTGCGGATGGCATCTCTCATGGCGCCTTTCCTTCGATGAAGCGGTCGACAAAATCGCGGGTCTGTCCCCAGATGCCGCTCCACTGACGCAGCACCGCGCGGCCCTCGTCGGTGATGCGGTAGTAGCGCCGCGGCGGCCCGGAGTAGGAGGGCACGATCCGGCTCGTCAGCAGGCCGGAGGCGCTCAATGTGCGCAGCACCGGATAAATGGTGCCTTCCTTGAAGAGCGCGTCACCCTCGTTCGCCTTTTGCAGCCGCTTGGCGATCTCATAGCCGTAGAGATCGTCCGGGCTGCGGTCCAGGACGGCCAGCAGCACCAGCGCCACCAGACCCGAATTGAGGTCTTTCTGGAACTTGCGGCCCTGGCTCTCGTCCATTTCACTACTGTAGAGTACACAGTATTAGCCGTCAAACAATATTGAGCTCTTACCAGGGCAATGACGCCGTCGAGCGTCATTCGGGCGCCGGGAATGAGCTGCTACACTCCCCCACCCCTTGTTTTGACCGGAAAACTGATGAGAAACCCCCTGTTAGAGGTCACCCCGGTGGTCCCGCCGAGCCTGGCCCGCCTGCCGGAGCTCGCCGGCAACCTGTTTTTCGGCTGGCACCGGCCCACCCGTGCGTTGTTCGAAGATCTCGATGCGGAGCTGTGGAAACAGACCGGGGGCAATCCTCGTCTTATGTTGCGTTGCCTGCCCCAGGCCACCCTGGACCGCGCCGCGAAGGATTCCGCCTACCTGGGCCGTTACCGGCAGGCCGTCGAGACCCTCGACTCCTATCTGTCCGAGAGCGCCCCGACCGTCGACCAGCCGCTCACGGCCTACTTTTGCGCCGAGTACGGCTTCCACGAGAGCTTCCCCATCTATTCGGGCGGCCTCGGCGTCCTGGCCGGCGACTACTGCAAGGCCGCGAGCGACGACCGGGCGAATTTCATCGCCGTCGGATTGCTATATGGACAGGGGTATTTCACGCAGACCGTCGACAACGACGGCGTGCAACACGCGGAGTATCGCGACCGCCTGCCCCGCGACTTGCCGGTGGAGCCGGCTCGCAAGCCTGACGGCCAGGTCGTGAAGGTGGTCGTGAAGATCGCCGGCCGTGATGTCCACTCCCGCCTCTGGAAGGCGCAGGTCGGGCGCATCCCCGTCTACCTTCTCGACACCAACTGCCCCGAGAACGCCCCGTCCGATCGCGACATTACTCACCGGCTGTACGGCGGCGACGAGTCGACCCGCATCCGCCAGGAAATGATCCTCGGCATCGCCGGCACCCGTGCGCTGCGCGCCCTCGGTATCCAGCCCGCCGTGTTCCATCTGAACGAAGGCCACGCCGCGTTCCTCATTCTCGAGCTGCTGCGCGAGCATCTGGCGAGCGGACTGCAGTTCAACCCTGCTCTCGAGGCGGTTGCCGCGAGCTGCGTGTTCACGACGCACACGCCCGTGGCTGCCGGTCACGATGCCTTCGGCCACGATCTCATCCTCTCCCACTTCAACGACTTCATTCGCGAGCTCGGCGTTCCCGTCGAGCGTTTTCTCGAGCTCGCCCGTGCCCCCGGCGCGCCCGGCATGTTCAACATGACGCGCCTCGCCCTGAACGGCACGCGGCACGTGAACGCGGTGAGCCGCATTCACGGCATCGTGTCCGCGCGTCTGGCCGCCGATCAGTGGCCGGAAATCCGGCCCGAGGAGAACCCCATAGGGTTCGTGACCAACGGCGTCCACGTGCCCACCTTCCTGCATCAGACCTGGACGGACTTCTTCGATCGCGAGTTGAGTCGCGATTGGCGCGAGCGTCTGCGCGACCCTGCTTTCTGGACCGCGCTCGAGCATGTTCCCGATGAGCACTACTGGCCCACTGCGCAGTCCGTGAAGTCGCGGATGCTCGCGAGCGTGCGCGACCGCCTGCAACGGGAGTACGCCCGCAAGGGCATGAGTCCGGCGCAGCTGCGCCACGTCACCCGCTTTCTCGATCCGCTGCGCCCGAATGTGCTCACGATCGGCTTCGCGCGGCGCTTCGCGACCTACAAGCGCGCCACCTTGCTGCTGCGGGATCGTGCGCGCCTCGCGCGGCTCGTCAACAACCCCGCGCGGCCCGTCTTGTTCCTGTTCGCGGGCAAGGCGCACCCCGCGGATCAGCCCGGACAGCAGGTGCTGCGCGAGATCCGCCAACTCATGACCACCCCCGAGTTCATGGGGCGGGTCATCTTTCTCGAGGACTACGACCTGCAGCTGGCGCGCTGGCTCGTCTCCGGTGTGGATGTCTGGCTCAACAACCCGATCGCACCGCTCGAGGCGAGCGGCACCTCCGGCATCAAGGCCGCCATCAACGGCCGCCTGAACCTGAGCATTCTCGATGGCTGGTGGGCCGAAGGCTGGATGCAGGACAACGGCTGGGGCATTCCGCCCGCGAACGTGCAGGATCCGGAGCGCCGCGACGCGCTCGAGGCGGAGTTGGTCTTCGACACCCTCGAGGAGGAGGTGTTGCCGCTCTATTACGACTGCAACGAGGAAGGCTACTCGCCGGAGTGGGTGCGGCGGAGCAAGCGCGCCATGATGACCGTCATCCCGCAGTTCAACATGCGGCGCGTCCTGTTCGACTACACACAGGGCCTGTACCAGCCGGCCGCCCGCCAGTACCGGCGGCTCGCCTCCGGCGAGTTCGCGGGAGCCAAGGCGTTGGCCGAATGGAAACAGCGCGTGCGGCAGTTGTGGCCGCGAGTGGGCCTGAGGGTGCTCACCGATGTCGTGCCCGACCTGCTGCAGGGTGAGCGGTTGCGTCTGCGGATCGCCGCGCAATTGAACGGCCTGCAGCCGTCCGATGTGCGCGTGGAGTTCGTCGCCCGCCGTCTCCTTCCCGAGGCGGACCTTGCCCCGCCTCCGCTATCGTCTTTCAACCAACCGCCGCGCCCCGGGATCTGGACCGCAGCGTTGAGCGCCACGGGTGAGATCGACTCCGACGGCTCGGCCGTCTTCGCCCTCGATGCCGCGCCGCAAGAATGCGGACAGTTCGCGACCGAAGTGCGCGTGTATCCCTGGCACGAGCTGTTGTCGCACCCGTACGAGCTGGGCCTTATGAAGTGGCTTTAAATGCTATATTCGAAAATGAGCACGAAGGGTTGAAAACATAATCATGCCCCGACAGCCCGCGCGAGCCTCTTCCGGACGCTACGTGAGTCGCCTCACGGGCGGCACGCTCGCGATCATCATGGCGGGCGGGCGGGGCGAGCGGCTGAAGGACCTCACGGCGCACCGCTGCAAGCCCGCGACGCCGTTCGGCGGGAAGTTCCGCATCATCGACTTCGTGCTCTCGAACTGCGTGAATTCCGGCATCCGCCAGATCTCCATCCTCACGCAGTACAAGGCGCAGTCGCTCATCCAGCACGTGCAGCGCGGCTGGAGCTATCTGCGCGGCGAGTTCGGCGAGTTCGTCGAGACCATTCCCGCACAGCAGCAGATCGGGCCGGTCTGGTACCGCGGCACCGCGGATGCCGTCCATCAGAACATCGACCTCATCCTGTCGCATCGGCCGAAGCACGTGCTGGTGCTCGCGGGCGATCACATCTACAAGATGGACTACGGTCCGATGATCGCCTACCACGTCGAGAAGGGCGCCGACATCACCGTCGGCGTCGTGGAGGTTCCGGCCAGCGACTCGGTTCACTTCGGAGTGCTGACCGCCACCGAGTGGAACCGCGTCACGAAGTTCTCGGAGAAGCCGGCCGTTCCCGACACGCTGCCCGGCCGGCCGGACGCCATCCTCGCCTCCATGGGCATTTACGTTTTCAACACGCGGCTGCTCGAGAAGATGCTCGCCGAGGATACCGGCGATGAGAAGTCCGCGCACGACTTCGGCAAGGACATTCTCCCGAAAGCCATCGGCAGCAACCTGCAGGTGTTTGCCTACCCGTTCATGGACGTCAAGACGCGGGCGCAGAGCTACTGGCGCGATGTCGGAACGATCGACGCGTACTACGACGCGAACCTCGAGCTCGTGCACGTCAAGCCCGAGCTCAACATCTATGACCAGGATTGGCCCATCTGGACCTACCAGGTGCAACAGCCGCCGGCGAAGTTCATTCTCGACGAGGACGGCCGTCGCGGTGTGGCCATCAACTCGATGGTCTCCGGAGGCTGCATCATTTCCGGCGCGATCGTGCGCGAGTCGCTGCTGTTCTTCGACGTAAGGGTGGACGAGCGCAGCGCCATCCAGAACTCGGTCATCCTGCCCCACGTCGAGATCGGGCGCGGTTGCGTGATCCGCGGCGCCATTCTCGATGAGGGGTGCGAGATCCCGGATGGCATGAGCATCGGCACCGATCGCGTTGCCGACACGAACCGCTTCTACGTGACTGACAAAGGCGTCGTGCTGGTCACGGCCGACATGTTGCGCGACCTGGCATGAGCGCACCGGCAAGCGGCTCCCGGCTACCCGTCGTTCTCCTGTGGCACATGCATCAGCCACAGTACCGCGACGCTTTGACAGGACAGTACGTTCTCCCCTGGACGTACCTCCACGCCATCAAGGACTACACCGACATGGCCGCGCACCTGGAGGGAAATCCTGCCGGGCGTGCGGTCGTCAATTTCTCGCCGGTGCTCATCGAGCAGATCCAGCAGATTGCGCGGTCCGTGGCCGAGCATCTGCGCTCGGGTGCGCCCTTGCCCGACCCGGTCCTCGGCCTGCTCGGGCCCGATCCCGTCCCCACCGACCCGGTCGCGCGCCTCGAGCTCCTGCGCGCCTGCCTGCGGGCGCAGCGCAAGCAGATGATCGAGCGCTTCGGCCCTTATCTCGAGCTCGCGACCCTCGCCGAGACGCTGGCGACGCCCGAGCGCGTCACCTACGCTTCCGACCAGCTCATTTACGATCTCGCCGTCTGGTACCACCTCGCCTGGCTCGGCGAGACCGTGCGCCGCTCGGACCTTCTCGTGAGCGATCTCACCGAGCGCGGCCGCGGTTTCACGCCGGCCCATCGGCGGTCGCTTCTCGCGCTCGTCGGCAATCTCATCGCTACCGTGATACCCCGCTACCGGGCGCTCCGCGAACGAGGGCAGATCGAGCTTTCGGTGACTCCCTACGCTCACCCCATCATCCCGCTGCTGCTCGACTTCAAGTCCGCGCGCGACGCCGTTCCTAACATGTCGTTGCCCGAGCATGCCGGCTATCCCGGCGGAGCCGAGCGCGCGGCGTGGCATATCGAAGAGGGCATCCGGGTCTTTGCCGAAGCCTTCGGCGTGCACCCCATCGGCTGCTGGCCCGCCGAGGGCGCCATCAGTCGCGGTACGCTCGAGCTGCTCGAGCGCTACAAATTCCGTTGGACCGCGACCAGCGCCAATGTCCTGCGCGGCTGCCTCGAGCTGGGCGGCCGGCAACACGCGCAGGATCTGCGCGCTTATAACCGCCCGTACCGCTTACCCGAAGGCTCCCTGAGCTGCTTCTTCCGCGACGACTCTCTGTCGGACCAGATTGGCTTCACTTACGCGACCTGGCACGGGGACGACGCGGCACACAACCTCGTCAATGAAGTGGCACAGCTTGCGCGCAAGTACGCGAACGCCCCCGGACACGCCATCCTCATCGCGCTGGATGGCGAGAACGCCTGGGAACATTACCCGTTCAACGGCTATTACTTCCTGCGGGCGCTGTATTCGCTGCTGGCGAGTCATCCGTTGCTGGAGTTGACCACCTTGTCCGACTGTCTCGCGCGCGGTCTAGAGCCGGCGCCGCTGCAGAAAGTGATGGCGGGAAGCTGGGTCCACGGCACCCTCGCGACGTGGATGGGCGATCCAGCCAAAAATCGCGCGTGGGATCTATTGTGCGAAGCCAAACTGGCGTTCGATCGCGTGATGCACTCGCACTCACTCGATAGCGAACGCCGCGCCGCCGCCGAACGGCAGCTCGCCTTGTGCGAGAGCTCCGACTGGTTCTGGTGGTTCGGCGATTACAACCCCGCCGATGCGGTGAGCCAGTTCGACCGCCTCTACCGGCGGCAGCTGATGAATCTCTACCGCCTGCTCGGACTCGAAGCCCCGCCCAGCCTGGCGCAACCGATCTCCACCGGCGGCGGCAACGCCGAGCACGGCGGAGTGATGCGTCGGGCCTACGCCGACTGAACCGAAGTCCATGGCCAGTAAGCGGTTGCCCGTCTTCGATCGCCGCCGTGCCGGCGCGCTGCTGCATATGGGCTCGCTCGAGGGCGGCCTCGGACGCGGCGGCCGCGCGTTCATCGATTGGCTCGCTACGGCTGGATTCTCCGTGTGGCAGATCCTGCCCGTCGGCCCCACGGGCTCCGACGGCTCCCCGTACTGGGTGCGCTCGGATTTCGCGGGCAATCCCGCGTTCATCGATTCCAACGAATGGCCCGATCTGAGCTCCGGCGATTACGCCGCTTTCCTCGCCGGAGCGCAGCACTGGCTCGAGGACTACGCCCTCTTCGAGGTGTCGAGTTTCGTGCACGGCGGCGCGCCGTGGTGGAACTGGCCGCCCGAGTTGCGGGATCGCCTCCCCGAGGCGCTCGCGCACGCGAAACAACAGTACGCCGCCGAGCTCCGTCGGGTGACGGAGGTGCAGTACGCCTTTTCCGTGCAGTGGCAGAGGTTGCGCGAGCACGCCAGCTCCCGCGGCATCCGTCTCTTCGGCGACTTGCCGTTCTACGTCGCACCCGACTCCGCCGAGACTTGGGCCCACCGGGAGCAGTTTCAGCTGGACGCGACCGGACGGCCCACCGCCGTGGCGGGCGTGCCCCCCGACTACTTCTCCGCGACCGGACAGCTGTGGGGCAATCCGCTCTACAACTGGGACGTGATACGTCGCGATCACTTCAGGCTCTGGCGCGACCGCGTGACTGCGCAGATGCAACGTGTCGACGTCCTGCGAATCGATCACTTTCGCGCGCTCGCCGCACACTGGGCCGTGCCCGCCAGCGCTCCGGATGCTCGCGGCGGCGAATGGCGCAACACGCCCGGTGAGGAGTTGATGGGGTTGCTGTGGGACGATCTGGGCGATCTGCCGATCGTGGCCGAGGACCTCGGAGTCATCACCCCCGACGTCGAGGCCCTGCGCAAAGGCTTCGGGCTCCCCGGAATGCGCGTGCTGCAATTTGCTTTCAGCGGCGAAGCCACCAATCCCCACCTGCCGCACATGCACGATCACGACAGTGTCGTTTACACCGGCACCCACGATAACGACACCACCCTCGGCTGGTACGCGACGCTCCCCGAGCACGCCCGCCAGCAGGTCGATTATTTTTTGCGCCTCACCCCGGGGGCCATGCCGGATGCGTTGATCCGCGCCGCGCTCGGCTCCGTCGGCGGACTCGCCGTGGTGCCCGTACAGGACCTGCTGTCCCTGGGCTCCGAGGCACGCTTGAACACTCCGGGCACCGCGGCAGGAAACTGGAGCTGGCGAGTCGCCCCCGGCGCCCTGACCCCCGAGCTGGCCGGCCATTTCTCGCGGCTGAACGGAATCTACGGTCGCGGTTGAGGCGGCGCCGCCATGTGTCCCTTTGTTACCATGCGGGGTTCCTGGGGGGTGCGCCAAGGAGGCGCCTCGGTGAGAGCATTTTTTTTCTTCGCGGTGCTGGGCCTGTCCGGCTGCTCGCTCTTCGTGCCGAAGCTCGAGCCGCCGCGGCTGTCGGTCGTCGACATCGACTTCCAGAAGGGCGCACTCTGGCAGCAGAAGCTCAAGATCCGCATGCACGTGGACAATCCCAACGACCGCGCGCTGCCGGTCAGAGGCATCACCTACGTCCTCGAAGTGAACGGCCAGGAGTTCGCCCATGGCGAGTCCGCCGCGAGCTTCGTCGTCCCCGCACTCGGCGAGGCCGAGTTCGACATGAACATGACCGCGAACATGGCCGGCGCCATCTTCACCCTGCTGAGCCACGGCAGCGACCCGAGCGTCGACTACCACCTCTCCGGCCGGGTCTCACTGTCTGAAGGCCTGCTGCGCTCCATCCCCTTCGACCAGCAAGGCACGTTCAAGCTGCGCTGACCGCAGCTCTCATGTCATTTGCACTTGGCCGAGCCGCTGAGTCATGGAGACTATTGACGGGCAGCCGCCACGAACGCCTTCGCGCCGCAGTAAACAGTAACCTGGCGGCACCTACGCAAGCTGCTGGAACTCGGTCACGTCGAACCGTCAGCTGTATTTACGACTTGGGTAACCGAGGGGCGATGTCTACCTCGATCGCGTCTCAAAATGCGTGTGAGACCTTTCCCGTGATGCCGCCGCTGAGTTCGAGGAGCGTTCGGATCAGTGTGCACCCACGGGCCGGTTTTCAGCCAGTCAACGAATCAGCCGCTCGTAGAGCTCCACATACAGCCCTCCCTGACGCTGCCACGAAAAATCGCGGCGCATGCCGTTCCGCACCATGCGCTGCCAGTGCGTCGGCGCCGCGTACAGATCCAGAGCCGTATTCAACGCCCACTCCAGCGCTTCGGTGTTGAAGTCATTGAAGACGATCCCCGTGCCCACGCCCGTATCAGGGTTGTAGTGCTCGACCGAATCGGCGAGCCCGCCGGTCCTGCGCACGATCGGCACCGTGCCGTACCGCAGGCTGTACATCTGATTGAGTCCACAGGGCTCGTAAAGCGAGGGCATGAGGAAGAGGTCGCTCGCCGTCTCGATCCAGTGCGAAAGCGGGTCGTCGTAGCCGCGCCGGAACACCACGCGGCCGGGAAAGTCCGCCTGCAGCTCGGTGAAGAACTGCTCGTAGGGCGCATCGCCGCTGCCAAGGACCACGAGGCCAAATTTGCGCCATGCCAACACCTGCGGCAGGGAGTCGAACATGAGCTCGATGCCCTTCTGCCGGGCAAGACGGCTGACGATGCCGCCCAGCGGCACGTCCGGCGCGATGTCGAGGCCCATGCGTCCGACGAACTCGCGCTTGAGCTCGGCTTTGATCTGCAGGTGGTCCGGATCGTAGTGCTTCGGCAGATAGCGGTCGTGCCGCGGGTCCCACTCATCGTAATCGACGCCGTTGAGGATGCCGCTGAGAGCGCCGCCCCTGGCACGCAAGCTGTCCTGCAAGCCCATCCCGTACTGGTCGGTGCAGATCTCGCGCGCGTGCGTGGGACTGACGGTCGTGATGGCATCCGCGTACATGATTCCGTGGCGCAGCGGATTGATCTTCCCCGCCCGCAACTCATCCTGGTGCAAGAGGTAGCTCTTCGGTCCCAGGCTCACATCGGCCACAGCGCTGGCGTCGAACACGCCCTGGTAGCCGATGTTATGAATCGTGAGCAGGGACCGCGTGCTCTTGAAGAGCGGATCGTCGTTGTAGAGCGCCTTGACGAATAACGGCCCGAAGGCAGTGTGCCAGTCGTTGCAATGCAGGATCTGCGGCGACCACTGCATCCGCTGGCAGGCCGTGAACACCGCACGCGTGAATGCCAGAAACCGCAGGTGCTCGTCGGGATCCAGCGTATAGAGAGTGTCCCGCTCGAACAAAAAGGGACAGTCGAGCAGGTACACCGGCACCGAGGTGCCGGGCAATTGGGCCAGTAGCACTGAAAAGAGATAGCGGTGAGGTCCCGCCTGGACCTCGAAGTGCTGCAGACCCTCCAGCGGCCTCGCGCCCACCTTCTGCCGGTCGATGGACTTATATAAAGGAGTGAACAGCCGCACATCGTGACCGGCGGAGTGCAGATACTTCGTGAGGGCGGCCGAAACGTCCGCGAGGCCGCCTGTCTTGGACAGCGGCGCCGCCTCCGAGGCGAGCAGGCACACAGTGAGTTTCATCAAATCGCTACCGGTTTATGATGGGTCGTCATACGAGGTCGATACGGGGGATCGAAGCTCATTCGATGCGACGCTTTCTCATTGGTCTTACACTCACTCTGCTTCTCATCGTCTCGATCGGCATCGGCGTGGCCGTGGCGTTGTGGCCATCGTGGCGGCACGTGCTGGAGTAGCGTCAGAGGAGCCCGTTCTCCCAAATCGCCTGCTGCTCCGCAGGCCAGGCGCCCCGGCGCTGACCAGTTCCCGGCTCTCGCAGCCGAGCTGCATAGTTTAGCCGACCCGCGTAGGTCGAGCCGCGCGCACCGGACGCACACGCCGAGGGCGGCACAGGCCTCACCGCAGAGGGCCTCACTGCAGAGGGCCTGACCGCACGGGCCGCAAGAACCGGGTCGCTCCTGCCCGCCGCATCCTTATCATGTGCGCTATGAAAGCCCCCAATGACACCTTCGTAGACAGCCGCGACTTCGCGCGCATCGCCAAGGCGATCCGCTTCATCGACACGCACTTCCGCGCGCAGCCGCGGCTCACCACGATCGCCGCCCACGCCGGGTTGTCTGAATTTCACTTCAACCGCCTGTTCCGGCGGTGGGCGGGCGTCACACCCAAGCAATATCTTGCGTTCGTCACCGGCCAGGAGGCGAGGGGCGCGCTCAAGACCCAGCCATCGGTGCTCGACGCCGCCTACGCAGTCGGGCTGTCCGGTCCGGGGCGCTTGCACGATCTCATCGTGACGCTCGATGCGGTGACGCCCGGAGAGCTGAAAGCGCTAGGCCACGGAATCGCGATTCACTACGGCTTCACGCAGACACCCTTCGGCGACGCGCTGCTCGCCGCCACTCCTCGCGGACTATGTCATCTCGCATTCGTCGAGCCGCGCGAGCGCGAGAAGGCGGTGGACGAGCTGCGGCAACGCTGGCGCAAAGCGGAACTCGTGCGCGACGATGCTCGAGCACGGGAGTTTGCGAGCCGCATCTGGAATCCCGCGGCCGGCTCCGCCGCGCCGGTCACCCTCAACGTCGCCGGAACCAACTTCCAGCTCAAGGTCTGGCAGGCGCTGCTCGACCTCGGCGCACACAGTCGCACGACATATTCCGCTGTCGCCGCAACGATCGGCGCGGAGGGGAGCGCACGCGCGGTCAGCAACGCCGTGGGCGCAAATCAGGTCGCCTGGTTGATCCCCTGCCACGCCGTGCTGCGCCGGGATGGCAGTCTCGGGGGCTATCACTGGGGCGAGGATCGCAAGCGCGCCATCCTCGCTTGGGATGCCCTGTCAGTGCAGCGACAGGACGTCCCACAGGGCCTTCCGGCAGCGCTTGAGGCGAGGCAATGAGACTTTAGTCCCGGTATTGCCTGTCAATGGTGCAGTTCGGGACTAAGTCGTTGTTTTTTAAGGCATGATGACCGGGCCGGCCGAGCTTGGCCGTAGCCCGCTGGTAAACTAGGGTCATTCACCCGCTCACGACCGACTCATCGGGCGCCCGATCCTCAAGTTAGTTGAGCGCCTCGAGCCGGCTGCGGGCTCCAAAGGACCCGAGTACTTCAATCATGTCAGCGCCTCCTTACAAACAACTCGAGCAGGAGTTCAAGCGACTCCATGCCTTCCGCGGATCTTTATCGCTCCTGCGCTGGGACGCCGCGGTGATGATGCCACGTGGCAGTGCGGACGTGCGCGGCGAGCAGCTCGCCGCGCTCGAGACCGAATACCATGCTCTGCTTACCGCGCCGCGCGTCACCCGCCTCATGGATCGCGCGCAGGCGAATATCCAGGTGCTCTCGGACTGGCAGATATCCAATCTGCGCGAGATGCGCCGCCAGCGCGACCACGCCATCGCCACGCCGGTGAGCCTGATCTCCCGTCTCACGAAAGCCGCCTCGCGCGCCGAAGCGCGCTGGCTGGAGGCGCGACAACAGGGCAAGTTCGAGGTCTTCGCGCCCCACCTCGAAGAGGTCGTCAATCTCGTGCGGGACAAGGCTGCCCTGCTCGGGCAGG
>CAZDTG010000032.1:4302-36092 GCA_964508005.1 uncultured Steroidobacteraceae bacterium | reverse complement strand
TTACCCGGGGCGTGTTTCAGCGCCCAGTATGAAAGCGTACCACTGTCGTCCTCGACCACAGCGCTCAAGGCGAGCTTCAGGGCGCGCGCGCCTTGCAGGGCGGTGAAATCGGGCAGCATGACCGTCGCGTCCAGCTCGAGCCGGTCGTCGAGGCGGCGAACCGCGAGTTCCGGCGGCAGGGTGACGTCGCTTGGCGACATCCCCGCCCTGTACGCATCGAAGCGGTAGATCGCCCATTGTCTCGAAGGCGAGAAATTGAGCTCGTAGTAGCCACGCCCACCTGGCGCTGCGATGAAAGCCTCGAAGCAGGTGTGCTTCCACAAGCCATCCGTGCGAGCGGCAGGCCGCGAAGCTGGAACACGTATGTGGGGCATTTCAGCGCGCAGCACGTACTGAAAAGCCAGCGCATCGGGCTGCTCCCTGCGAACGCGGATGTCGATTCCACGCATCGCATCGCCCCGCGGGCCCGGGTCGCCCACGAGTGTGAGCCATTGTGTTTCGGCTAACGGCATAGACTACTCAGGCTTCCGGCAGGCGCATGGTATCCACGTTGGACGGCCGCCGCAGTGACGGGTATGGGAATTGCGAAATTCAGCCATGACTGAGCAATCCTGGGATGTGCTGATCATCGGCGCGGGCGCGGCCGGGCTGAGCGCCGCCCGCGCGTTGGCCGAGGCGGGTCGCTCGGTTTTGCTGCTCGAAGCCCGCGACCGCATCGGCGGACGCATCTGGACACGACACGAGACCGACACGGCCGTCCCCGTCGAGCTCGGAGCCGAGTTCATTCATGGCCAGATCCCCCAGACGCTCGGTCTCCTGCATGAAGCGGGCGCGGCGGCGATGGACACCGGCGGGGTTCATTGGACCCTTGTCCACGGCAAGCTGCAGCAGCGGACGGAAGACCTCTTCGAGCAGGTGCAGAAGGCGATCAAGGCAGCGGACCTCCCTCAAAAGGCCGACATCTCGTTCCAGGAGTTTCTCGATCAGGGTGACCGCTTCGCCCTCTCCAATGAGGCGAAATCGCTCGCTCGCCGATTCGTGCAGGGATTTGACGCAGCCGATCCCGCTCGCGTGAGCGCTCAGTCCATAGCGGAGGAGTGGGGTTCGGGCGGCATGCTGGACGCGCCGCAATTCCGTCCGTCGGGAGGATACGGCACGGTTCTCACGGCGCTCGCCGGGAAGCTCGATCGCACGCAGGTCCACGTGCAACTTCAGACGGTCGTGAAGAGGGTGCGGTGGAAGCGGGGAGCAGTGGAGGTCGAAGGTTCATTTGTCGATCGGCCCTTCCGCGTGTCGGCGCCAACGGCCATCGTTACCGTGCCCGTTGGCGTACTGCAGCTCCCGCAGGATGCACCCGGTGCCATCCATTTCAGCCCCACACTCGAGGGGAAAGGCGCGGCGCTCGCGGGCATCGTGTCAGGGTCCGTGTTGAAGGTGGTGCTGCGCTTTCGGACCGTATTCTGGGAGGAGTTGGATGACGGGCGCTATCGCGATGCGGCATTCTTTCACTCGCTGGAGACCACGTTTCCCACCTTCTGGACATCCATGCCGCTGCGCTCGGCCTTTCTCAACGCCTGGATCGGAGGACCGCCCGCCGCAAAGCTGTCCGAACACTCCGACGCGCGGATCGTGCAGGAGGCGCTGGACAGCCTGCAGGCCATGTTCGGTCTGCCCGGCGGCAAGGCTCAACTCGAGGCGGCGTTCGTGCACAACTGGGAGCGCGATCCGTTCGCATGCGGCGCTTACAGCTATGTCAGTGTCGGCCACAACGACACGGCCCGCCGAACCCTCGCGGAACCGTTGCACGACACTCTCTTCTTCGCGGGCGAAGCCACCGACACCGAAGGTGAGGCCGCAACAGTCACCGGCGCCCTCCAGAGCGGCACGCGCGCCGCTCGCGAGGTCAACGAGAGCCTCGCGAGGTTGGCCGTCCGGCGCGGCAAGAGCAACTCATAGTGAGCCATGCTCTTGGGAACACCCACCCGGCTCACTCGTCGACAAGCGCTAGTTGCTGGCGCGAGCCTCTTTTGCGTCCGCGCTTTCGCGCAGCGGACCACGGACAAGATGCGCGCGTTTGTTACCGACGAAGTCGCACCGGGAATTCACGTCCGCCGCGGCGTCGATGAAGACGTAACCGCGCAGAACGAAGACGCGATAGCCAACATCGGCTTCATCATAGGTCGCGACGCGGTCGCCGTCATTGACCCAGGGGGAAGCTTGCTCGACGGCGAGCGCTTGCGCGCGACGATTCGAGAAACGACTGCACTCCCGATCAAATACGTGGTGATGTCCCACGTTCACCCCGACCACACCTTTGGCGCGCCGGCGTTCCAGAAGGATCGCCCGCAATTTGTGGGTCACGCGCGGTTGCCCCGCGCATTGGCTCTACGCGAAGAGTTTTATCGCAAGCGGCTGGAGAAGACGCTCGGGAAGGAACACGCCGGCGGAGCAGTCGCGCCAACCATGCTGGTGCAGAACCACGCCGAAATCGACCTCGGGGGGCGCGTGCTCACTCTGACGGCGCACGGCATTGCGCATACTGACTGCGATCTGAGCGTGCTGGACGGGACTACCGGTACGCTGCTGGCTGCCGACCTTCTCTTCGTACAGCGCGTTCCCTCGCTCGACGGCAGTCTCCGGGGATGGTTGAAAGAGCTGGCGGCGCTCAAGTCAGTCCGGGCGCGCCGCGCTGTACCCGGTCATGGCCCGACGAGCGTAGACTGGCCTGCGGGCGCCAATGACCTGGAGCGTTACCTGGGCAGCTTGCTCCGCGAGACAAAGAAGGCCATCGCGAAAGGAATGGACCTCGAAGCCGCGGTCGGCCAAGTGGCCCAGGGTGAACGCTCCAGGTGGAAACTTTTCGACGACTACAACGGCCATAACGTGACGCAGGCGTTCAAGGAGCTCGAGTGGGAACAGTAAGAAAGCTCACGCTGGCGGCGCTTCTCGTGAGCATGAGCGTGTTGGGCTCCACTCCGGAAGCCCTTGCCACCTCCCCAGCCGGCCCCAGCTCACCGACAGGTGCTGACTCCCGCGCTCGTACCGACTCCCCGGGCGCTGCCGACGAGGGCGATGCCGCAGCCCGGGCCAGCCGCTGGCAAGCCCTGCAACAGGCACTCTTTCCGGGGCGCTCACTGCACGATGGCGCCGGTATCGTCAAACTCGATGCGCCGCCGCGCGCGCTGGATGCTGCGCTCGTTCCGATCGGCATCGATCTGACCGGTGCGCAGCCTGTCAAGGGCGTGTACCTGGTGATCGATGGCAACCCGTCACCCCTGGCGGGACATTTCACCTTCGGTCCGAAGGCAGATCCGCACAGCCTCAGGCTGCGCGTCCGGGTGGATCAATACACTGACATGCACGCGATCGCGGAAAGCCAGGATGGCCAGCTGTTCGTCGCCACGAAGTTCGTAAAGGCATCAGGCGGCTGCTCCGCACCCGCAGGCTCCGACGACACGGCTGCACTGGCGGACATCGGACGCATGAAACTGCATCTCATCGGTGATTTCGCCGCAGGCAAGCCCGAGCAGGCCGTGCTCATGGTGCGGCATCCCAATTTCAACGGCATGCAGATGAACCAGATCACGCGGTACTACACACCGCCCCGTTTCATCCGCACGATCGATGCGACGTACGAGGGCGGCTCGATCTTTCATCTCGAGTCCGACATTTCGATGAGCACCGACCCGGTCATCACCTTCGGCTTCGTACCGCAGGCAAAGGGCCAGCTGAAAGTCATCGTGCGCGACAGCAAGGACGCGACTTTCGATCACAGCTTCAATGTCCCGGCGGACGGCAGCAAGGCGGTCGCAGAGAATCACGGCAAGGCTCCGGGCGCGTAACGCGGCCGCCCGAGCGCACCAACTCCCAACTATGACCAACAAGCGCGGGCGTACGCGACGCTCAACGAGCGTAGTGCGACCATTCGTGTCGGCGCTCGCGTCATGCGTCATCGGATCGGGCTTGACCACGTCGCCGATCCTTGCCGCGCCCACCGAAAGAAACAACAGCGTCGCCGCTGCCGAGCCCTCCGGTTACTGGAACGGCCCGATCAACTCCCCCGTGCCAATGACACTCAGCGGCGGCAAAGTCATCAACGGCGCTCATCGGGTTCGCAAGCTGCTGAGTCACTCCGGTACGGTCGTCGTGGACGTCTCCAACGCCCCGCGCCGTCCCGAAAACATGGCCCCAGGAGCACCTTGGCTGCCGCTGCCTCACCGCGCCATTCCCGGCAGTCTGTGGATCCCAGGCGTGGGACTGGGAGAAATCCCGCCGTCCGTCGATGAGTTCTTCCGGCAGCGTCTGGCGGCGGCAACCGGTGGCGACCTCTCGCGACAGCTCGTCATCTACTGCCACGAGACCTGTTGGCTGAGTTGGAATGCAGCCAGGCGCGCCATCAGCTACGGCTATCGCAACGTGTATTGGTTCCGTAACGGAATCGAAGGCTGGAAGGCCGCAGGTTTCCCCACTGCAGTCATCGAGCCGACGGCCGCGCCCGAGGGCTAGCTCCGGCGCCGCCGATTGCGGCTCTAGCGGCTCTCCACAACCGCATGCGTGCGCGCCCCAAACACCATCAGCCCCCCGATCGCGATAAAAAGGACAGCCGCGCTCAACGACAGCGACCGGTGAATGCCGATCAGGCCGCCGATCATCCCGACCGTGATCCCGCTGAAAGTCCGCATGCCGTTTGCCGCCATCGAGAACACGCCGATGACCCGACCCCGGATCGGCGCAGGGGCGTTCAACTGCACCAGGGCCTGTGCCATGGAGTTGAACGAGAGCTCCAGAAAGCCCGCCAGAAACAGGAGCACGAGCGCGAGCGCGTAGCTCGAGACGAGCGCGAAGCTTCCGAGGGCGCCACACCAGGCCATCGCCAGCGCGAGCGCGGTCCGGGAAGCCGGCCGGAGCAGCCCCCGCATCTCGAGCACGACACCCGCGGACAAAGCGCCGGCCGCATCCGCCGCAAGCAGCAGGCTGTACGACAGGCCCGGATCCCCATGCCCGAGATCCTGCGCGAAACCGGGCATCTGCGCCTGATAGGCGTTGCCGACAAAAAAAGCGGCGCCGCCGGCCAACAGCGTCATGCACAGGACAGTTGGATTGCCCGCAATCGTGCGGAAGGTCGCGAAGACATCCGCGAACCCTCGCAGCGAGCGGACCGGCGGCTGCTGCCCCTTGCGAAAGCGCGGTCCGTAGGGCGCCCGCCACAACCACACGAGCATAGGCGCATAGATCATCGCATTCACGAAAATGGCGTGCGCCGGTCCGAGGGCAAGCAACAGTCCGCCTCCGACGGCCGGCCCGCATAACATGCCGAGATAGCGCGCCGTGGCGCCCAGGCGCACGGCACTCGGCAATTCCGCGGGCCCCACGATGTCGTGCAGCAGCAGCTGACTGGCCGGGCCCCAGAGAACACCGGCACAGCCATGGATGATGAGCAGCATGCGCGCGTGCCACGGCTGCAAGGCGCCGCTCAGGAACAACGCGCCCCAGGCGATCGACACACCCATGAACAGCAGCATTCCAACCTGGATGATGCGCCGGGGATCGAAGCGGTCGGCGAGCGCGCCGCTATGGACCGAGAACGCCAGAAACGGCAGCCAGTGAGAGATGACCGCGAAACCGCCCAGCGTGGGCGAGTGGAATTTCCGGAAGATCACCCAGTAGCTGATCACATGCTCGATATTGTCCGCCAACATCGCCAGCGCCGTGGCGATGAAGTAAACGGCAAAGCCGGGATGCCGCAGAGCGGCGAACGAGGTGTGAGCGACCGGCGGCGGGTCGCTCTGCTCTGCTTGGGTGGCCAATGGAGCTCCTGCGCGGACCTTACCCCAACGCCCGGCGCAACTCCGCGATCAGATCGTTCACGTCCTCGACGCCCACCGACAGCCGGATGAGACCGTCGCCGATGCCGAGAGCGGCGCGCATGGCCGCCGGCAGCGACGCATGTGTCATGAGCCCGGGATGCTCGATCAGGCTTTCAACACCCCCCAGGCTCTCCGCCAGCGAGAACAGCTGGCAGCGCTCCAATACCCGGCGCGCGTCATCGAGCGTACCGCGCAGGAGCACTGTCACGATCCCGCCGTAGCCGCTGGTCATCTGCCGCTTCGCCAGCGCATGTTGCGGATGGCTTTCCAGACCAGGGTAGTACACGCGCTCGACCTTCGGATGCCTCTCCAGGAACTGGGCGACCGCGAGCGCGTTCGCGCAGTGCCTCTCCATGCGCAGCGCGAGTGTCTTGATGCCGCGGAGGATCAGAAAGGAATCGAACGGGCCGGCGACGGCCCCCAGGGCGTTCTGCAGGTAGCCCAGCCGCTCCTGCAGCGACGCGTTGTTCCCGACTACCGCCACACCGCCGATCGAATCCGAATGCCCGTTGAGATACTTCGTGGCCGAATGCACGACGATATCGATACCGTGCTCGAGCGGGCGCTGCACGAATGGCGTCGCGAACGTGTTGTCGCATACACTGATGAGTCCGTGTTTGCGGGCCACCGCCGCCACCGCGCTCAGATCGACGAGCTTGAGCAGAGGATTCGTCGGCGTCTCGATCCACACGAGCCGGGTGTTGGGACGGATCGCCGCCTCCAGGGCGGCAGGATTCGTGAGATCGACGAAGGCGACGTCATGCCCGGCGGACCGCCTGCGCACGTTCTCGAGCAGCCGGTAGCTGCCGCCGTAGAGATCATGCATCGCAATGATGTGTGCGCCGCTGTCGAGCAGCTCCAGCACGGTCGCCGTGGCCGCCATTCCCGAAGCGAATGCGAAGCCGGCCGTGCCGCCCTCGAGGTTGGCCACCGCCGCCTGCAACGCGTCCCGTGTTGGATTGCGCGTGCGGGAGTAGTCATAGCCTTTGTGCACGCCGGGGCTCGACTGCACGTAAGTGGAGGTCGCGTAGATCGGCGGCATCACCGCCCCCGTGAGCGGGTCCGGATGCTGGCCCCCATGGATCGCTCGCGTCGCAAAGCGCTGTTTGTCGGTCGCGTCGCTCATTCAAGCCCTCCGGCGCAGCCAGTTCAACAGATCGATGCGCGTGACGAGCCCCTGGAACTCGTTGCCCTTCATGACGATCGCCACCATGCCGCGGTTGAAGATCTCCATCAGCTGCGGCAGCGGAGCATCCACCGGCACCGTGACGAGATGGCTCTCCATGGCGTTCGTGACCGGCTCGTTGAAATGCTGCGGGTTCGCGAACACCTCGAGCAGAATGTCTTCCTCGTCAACGATGCCCACGATGCGCCCGTCGTGCATCACCGGCAGCTGCGAGACGTCGTAGAGCTTCATGCGGCGGTAGGCCGCCATCACCAGCTCCGTGGAATTCACGGTTACCGCGGCACGCTCCCAGGCGCGGCGGGCGATCAGATCCCGCAGATCCCCGAACTGCTCGCGCTGGATGAACCCCTGGTCCAGCATCCAGTAATCGTTGTATACCTTGGAGAGATACTTGTTGCCGCTGTCGCAGACGAAGGTGACGACGCGCTTGGGGGTCTTCTGCTCCCGGCAGTAACGCAGCGCCGCCGCCAGGAGCGTCCCGGTGGAGGTGCCGGCGATGATACCTTCCTTCAGAAGCAGTTCGCGGCAGGTCTGAAAAGCTTCGGCGTCGGGAATGCTGTAGGTGCTGCCGACCCGCGAGAAGTCGGCGACCGGCGGAATGGAGTCGCCGCCGATGCCCTCCACGAACCAGCCGCCGCGTGCGCTCTCGACCTTCCCCGTCTTGGCATAGTCGACGAGTATCGAGCCCGCGGGATCCGCCAACACCATTTCCACTTGCGGCGCCGTCCGCGCAAAGAAACGGGACAACCCGGTGAGCGTGCCGCCGGTGCCGACACCGCAGACGACGGCATCGAGATCATGACCCGTCTGCTCCCAGATCTCCGGCGCGGTCGTTTCCTCGTGCGCCTGGGGATTGGCGGGATTGCCGAACTGGTTCACGAAAAACGAGTTGGGCGTCTCGCGGGTGAGCCGCTCCGCGACATCGCGGTAATACTCCGGGTGGCCTTTGCTGACATCCGAGCGTGTCAGCACGACCTGGGCGCCCATCGCCTTCAGGTGGAAGATCTTTTCCTGGCTCATCTTGTCGGGAATGACGAGCAGCAGGCGGTAGCCTTTCTGTGCCGCAACCAGCGCCAGACCCAGTCCGGTGTTGCCGGCCGTCGCTTCGATGAGCGTGCCGCCCGGTTTCAGCCGCCCGTCGCGCTCGGCCGCCTGAATGAGATACAACCCGACCCGGTCCTTGATGGAGCCGCCCGGGTTCTGATTCTCGAGCTTGAGGAAGAGCCGGCACGGCCCCGTATCGATGTGGCTGACCGCGATGAGCGGCGTGTGGCCGATCATCTCCAGCACGTTCGTGTAAGGTCGTGACATGAGCGCTCCTCCTGCGCGATTCGCGCAGATTGTACGCGAGCGCCGGGAACACTGCCGGCTCAACGAATGCCGGTCAGCAGCCCCGATTCGACCCAATCCCGCAAAAAGCCGGCCGCTTTCGCCGGCGCTTCTGCCTCACCGAGCTCGGCGGACAGCAGTGCGCACAGCTCGCCGAACGGCTGTCCCGCGCGAGCGGCCTCGAGCGCAGCCGCTTCCGCGGACTGCAGCGAACGGAAATAAGTGCGGAGCTCCTGACGCCAGAGCAGCCACTGCACAGGTTCCGGGCTCAACGCCACCTCCGGCGGCTCGGCCTCATCACTCACGGCCTTCCAGATCTGCGGCGCATTCCACACCAGCGTCAGGCGGCGAACCGAAGGATGCCAATCGAAGCGCATCTCAGCCCACTCATCGGGCGAGATCCGCGCGAGGTGATCGGACCCGATCGGATCGGCGTCCGCAGCATCGAACACCTCGGTCATCGCCCACTCCCAGCGGGCAAGCTCCGCCAACACCGGCGCGCTCGCATATTCCGGCTCGGTCGCCAGAAAATCGGCGAGCGCATTGCCGTAGTAGCGGATGGAAGAGAACGGGGAAGGGTGAGCCCGAATGTATGCCGTAGCGAGCGTCTCGAAATCCCCCTCGCCCAACAGCTCGCTCAGCACGGGGAAATTGGCCGCCAGCGCCTCGACGAGGCGCGAGCGGTACCCATCACCATAGATGCTCAGTCGCGTTGCTACAGGCACGCGCTCGGTGCCGACGACGTGTGTCTCGATCGCGGCAGAGTCACCATCGAGCAGATAACTCTGGAAATCGCCCTGAACCTGCGGAAGCCGGCTCATCTTACGCGGCGCGGGCCAGCGCTCGATCGGCGACTTCACGGGCGGCAGCCAGCTCTTCGCACAGCTCCTCGAGCGGCGGTATGTTGGCATCGCGCTCGATCATCGTCGACACCTTGCCGAAGCGGCGCACCGCCGCCGCATACAACTCCCAGACCGGGTCGGGCACGGGATGGTCGTGCGTGTCGATGAGATAGTCGCCATGGTTCTCATGGCCGGCGAGATGAATCTGTTGCACGCGATCGACAGGAATGGCATTCAGGTAATCGGGCGCGGCGAACTCGTGGTTGACGGCGCTCACATGGATGTTATTGACATCCAGCAGGATCAGGCAGTCGGCCCGCACGGCGACCTCGCGCAGGAATTCCCACTCCGTGAGCCGCGAGTCGCGAAAGGTGACGTAGCTGGAGACATTCTCCAGCAGGATGCGCCGGCCCAGGATGTCCTGTACGACACGCACCCGCTCGACGACGTTCGCCAGCGCTTCCTCCGTGTAGGGCAGCGGCAGCAGGTCATGCATGTTCTTGCCCGCAACACCTGTCCAGCATAGATGGTCGGAAATCCACTGCGGCTCGATGCGCGCGGCCAGAGCCTTCACCTGCGCGAGGTAGTCGCGATCCAGCGGCGCGGTGCTGCCGATGGACATCGACACGCCATGCATCACGAGCGGATAGTTCTCGCGGATGCGCATGAGGTTGTGCAGCGGCTTGCCGCCCGGCACCAGATAGTTTTCGGTGAGCGCTTCGAACCAGTCGACCGGCGCCCGATCGGCCAGAATCGCCTCGTAATGCTCGACCCGCAGGCCGAGACCGAAACCGAGAGAGGGACGCGTCAGCATGCTATCGAACAGGGGCGGAGCGTTGGAATAGGGGCGGAGCGCTGCCGTCAGCGCCCCGCCCGACACCCTCGATCCTACTTCCCGCTACCCGCGGCCTTGGCCTTTGCCGCATCGCACTTGGCCTGGGACATTTCGAGGAACCCCTTGCCCTTGCAGGAGTTCTGCCCCTTGCAGGAGTTGTTGGCGCTCTTGCAGGCGGATTTGCCCTTGCAGGAGTTGACCCCCTCGCACTTCACTTTCGCCTCATCGGCGCTGGCCGTAGTGACGGCGGCCATCGAGAAGACCATCGCGGCAGCGGCGGCGAGAGCAACGCTGGACATCTTTCGAGAGTTCATCCGAGATTCTCCTAGAACGTTGGGACACTTTTCATTCTCGTTCCACCCCTCCGGTGAACAGCGTCGGCTCCCAGCCTCGAGGAACCAACCCCGGCACAGGAACGGGAAGGCCTGTATCGCTCCGGGCGACCGGCAGGCACTCGGGGCCGCATTGTACGCCCGGAGCTGTGCGCCGGGTGGCCATGAACCGTGCCCGGCGAGCGACATAAGCAACTGACTCCACGGCGAAAGTCGCGTTCCGGATGCAGGTTGCCTCACACGCCGGCCCCCTCGCCGCAACGCCGGACCTTGTACAGTGCTTAGACCGGCACGCCACTGGATATATTGCGGGGCAGGCCGGCGCGGATTGAAATCGGCACTGCGAAGCCGCAAATCACGCTCGCACGACGGCGCGAATCGCCGGAAATCCGCTACCATCGCGGGCTCACGTGCGCGAGCAGCAGCTCGTCTATAGCAGCCTGTCCGGCCGCACTTCAGGTTTCCACTTTGACGGTGAAGGAATGACTGACGCCTCCCGTGATGCCATCCTCGTGCGCGGTGCGCGCCAGAACAATCTCAAGAGCCTCGATCTCGACATCCCCTTGAACGAGCTGATCGTCGTCACCGGCGTATCGGGCTCGGGAAAGTCGTCGCTCGTTTTCGACACGTTGTACGCCGAAGGGCAGCGCCGCTACGTCGAGACGTTCTCGCCCTACGCGCGCCAGTTCCTCGATCGCATGGACAAGCCCCAGGTCGAGACTATCGAGGGCATCCCGCCGGCGATCGCCATCGATCAGACGAATCCCGTGCGCACCTCGCGCTCCACCGTCGGCACCATGACGGAGCTCAACGACCACCTCAAACTGCTGTTCGCCCGTGGCGCCACCCTGTTCTGTGAATGCTGCGGCAAGCCCGTCCGGCACGATACTTCCGAGAGCATCTACGCCGACCTGGTGACTCGCGCGCAGCGCGCCGGTGATCCCCGTCTGCTGCTGTGCTTTCCGGTGCCGGTTCCGCAAAACTTCACGGAAGCCGAAGTGCGGGACCTGCTGGAGAAACAAGGCTACACCCGGTTCTTCGAGCCCGGCGGCGCGACGCCGACCGAGCCGGCACCCGCGCCGGCCCCGGCAAAAAAGCGCGGGCGCAAGAGCGCGCAACCCGCCCCCGAGAGGCAGAAAATCCTCGAAGTCGTGCAGGACCGTTTTCGCGGCGGTACGGCGGAACGCGGCCGCGTGCTCGAATCCCTGGAAGCGGCCCTGCGCGTGGGCCGCGGGCGAGTGAGCCTCCATGTCGTCGACGACAGCGATCCGCCCCAGAGCCGCGACGCATGGCGCTACTCGAGCGAGTTGCATTGCGCCGAGTGCGACCGCTCCTATCAACAGCCGAACCCGAGCCTGTTCTCGTTCAACTCGCCGGTCGGAGCATGCGCAACCTGCCGCGGATTCGGCCGCACCATCGGTATCGACTACGGCCTCGTCATTCCCGACGAGAGCAAGTCGCTGCGCGCGGGCGCGATCAGGCCCTGGCAGACCAAGTCCTACGCCGAATGTCAGGAAGACCTCGAGAAGTTCGCGAAGAAGCGCGGCATTCCGCTCGACACGCCGTGGCGCGAGCTCGGCGCGGAGCGGCGCAAGTGGGTCATCGAGGGCGAGGGCGAATGGACCAAGGGCGTCTGGTACGGCGTGAAGCGCTTCTTTGCCTGGCTCGAGACCAAATCCTACAAGATGCACGTGCGCGTGCTGCTTTCGCGCTATCGCGCCTACACGCCGTGCACGACCTGCGACGGCGCGCGATTGAAGACGGACGCGCTTCTATGGCGGCTCGGCAGCCGCGAGCTCGCCGACAGCGCGCTGGGCTCCAACACGCCGCCCTTTCGTCCGCACGGCGTGCAGTGGTCCGATGAGACGCTGCGTGCACTGCCCGGGTTGTCGATTCACGATGTGATGCTGCTGCCGGTCGAGAGGGCGTCCGGGTTCTTCAACGAGCTCGCGCTGCCGCAGCCGCTCGATGAGGCGGCCGATCTGCTGCTTGCGGAAATTCGCGGACGCTTCAGCTACCTCGTGAATGTCGGGCTCGGCTATCTGACCCTGGATCGCCAGTCGCGCACCCTCTCCGGGGGCGAGGTACAGCGGATAAATCTGACCACCGCCCTGGGCACATCGCTCGTCAACACCCTGTTCGTGTTGGACGAGCCCTCCATCGGGCTGCATCCACGCGACATGCAGCGGGTCATTGGCGTGATGAAGCGGCTGCGCGATGCCGGCAACTCGCTGATCGTCGTGGAGCACGATCCGCAGATCATGTTGGAAGCCGACCGCATTCTGGACATGGGGCCCGGTGCCGGCGAGCGCGGCGGTGAAGTCGTCTTTTTCGGCACGCCGCGCGAGATCCGGCGCCAGTCCCGCTCTTTGACCGGCGAGTATCTCAGCGGGCGCAAGTCCGTCGCGGCGACTCCTCGGCAGGCCGCGGCGCAGACTGCGAAGCCGGTGACTGGGTCGAATGGCACGCAGGAAGTCTTCGCGGAGGCACGCTCCAACAGATGGTTGGAGCTCACCGGCGCACGTGAGCACAACCTCAAGAACATCGACGTGCGCGTGCCTTTGAAGCGCCTCGTGTGCGTAACGGGGGTATCCGGCTCCGGAAAGTCCACTCTTGTGGAGGATGTTCTCTATCCCGCGCTGCTGAAGTACCGCGGCAGGCCCACCGAAGCCCCCGGCGAGTTCGCCGGCTTGCGCGGCGCCGAGCTCATCGACGATGTCGTCATGGTCGATCAGAGTCCGATCGGCCGCTCCACACGCTCGAATCCCGCCAGCTATGTCGGCGCCTTCGATGCGATCCGGGCGCTGTTCGCCACCGAGCCCGCCGCACAGGAGCGCAAGTACACGGCCGGCACTTTCAGCTTCAACTCCGGCAACGGCCGCTGCCCGACCTGCAGCGGCAACGGCTTCGAGCACGTCGAGATGCAATTCCTCTCCGACGTCTATCTGCGCTGCCCCGACTGCAACGGCAGCCGCTATCGCGACGAAGTCCTGGACATCAAGCGGGAGGGCGCCAACGGGCGGCGCGCCAGCATCGCGGACGTGTTGCAAATGACGGTTACGGAAGCGCTCGAGTTCTTCAAGGACTCGCGCGAAGTGGCGGCTCGTCTCGCGCCTCTCGCGGACGTCGGGCTCGAGTACGTGAAGCTCGGCCAACCGGTACCCACGCTCTCGGGCGGCGAGGCGCAACGGCTCAAGCTCGCGGGGCACCTCGCGGAGGCCGGCTCGGTCGTCTCCAGCATCACGCACCACGGCAAGTTGTTCCTGTTCGATGAGCCGACCACGGGCCTGCACTTCGAGGACGTCGCGAAGCTCCTCAAGGCGTTCCGCAAGCTGCTGGCGGCCGGGCACTCACTGCTGGTCATCGAGCACAACCTCGATCTCATCCGCGCCGCCGACTGGGTGATTGATCTCGGGCCGGATGGCGGAGAGCGCGGCGGCGAAATCGTCTGCGTCGGGACACCCGCCGAAATCAGTGCGCACCCACGCTCGTTCACCGGACAGGCGCTCGCTGCCTACGAGAAGAGCATGTCGGGCGAAGCCGCTGCGAATGCCGGCGCCGCCGCCAAGGCGGTGACCGAAGCGCTCGGCAGCCCGCCGTCGTTCGCTGGAGTTGCGGAGCCGCGAGCGCAATACGGCCGCGGCAATGGACATGATCGCAACGCCGTGGTCATTCACAACGCCCGCGAACATAACCTGAAAAACATCGATGTCGAGATTCCCCGGGACCGTTTCACGGTCATCACCGGTGTCTCAGGCTCGGGGAAGTCGACGCTCGCGTTCGACATTCTCTTCAACGAGGGGCAGCGGCGCTATCTCGAGTCTCTGAACGCTTACGCGCGCCAGTTCGTGCAGCCTGCGGCGCGGCCCGACGTCGACGCGATTTACGGCATCCCGCCAACGGTCGCCATCGAGCAGCGCACCAGCCGCGGTGGGCGCAAGAGTACCGTTGCTACCCTGACCGAGATCTATCATTTCCTGCGGCTGCTGTATGTGAAGCTCGGGACGCAGTATTGCCCGGACTGCAATTTTGCCATCGAGCCGCAAAGCGCGGCATCCATCGCCGCGCGCCTGTTGCGCGATTACAAGGGCAAGCGCATCGCGCTGCTCGCGCCGCTGGTCGTGGCAAGAAAGGGGTTCTATACCGATCTCGCCAAGTGGGCTGCGAAGAAGGGCTTCAAGACGCTGCGCGTCGATGGCGCCAACCTTTCGACGAGCCAATGGCCGCGCCTGTCGCGCTTCAAGGAGCACACCATCGAGCTGCCCGTCGCGGAGATCGATGTCGAGGCGAAAGCAGACACTGCGCTGCACGCAGCGCTCGCCCGCGCGCTCGATTTCGGCAAGGGCCTCGTGCACGTGCTCGGACCGAAGTCCGACGCTGTGACGGTGTTCTCCACCAAGCGCGCCTGTCCCGGGTGCGGGCGCAGCTTCGCCGAGCTCGATCCGCGCCTGTTCTCGTTCAACTCGAAGCACGGCTGGTGCGAGAGCTGCTACGGCACCGGTGTCGAGATGCCCGGGTTCGATGAGGAGCAGACCGGCGAGGAGATCTGGTGGAATGAGTGGTACGAGCACGACCCGCAGGCCTGCAGCGCCTGCAACGGGCAGCGGCTCAGTCCGATCGCGCTCAACGTGCGCTTTCGCGAGTGCTCGATCGCCGCGCTCGCGTCCGAGCCGGTGGCGGGTGCCGCCGAGTTCTTCGCCAAACTCAAGCTCAACGCCCGCGAAAGCGAGATCGCCCGGGATCTGCTCGGAGAGTTGCGCTCACGCCTGCAGTTCCTGGAGCGTGTGGGGTTGGGTTACCTGCAGCTCGACCGCTCCGCGCCCACGCTGTCCGGAGGCGAGGCCCAGCGCATCCGTCTCGCCGCCCAGCTCGGCTCGAATCTGCAGGGTGTCTGTTATGTTCTCGACGAGCCCACCATCGGACTGCATCCGCGCGACAACGCGATCCTCCTCGACTCACTCGCCGAGCTCGCGGGGAATCGCAACACCCTGGTCGTCGTCGAGCACGACGAGGACACCATCCGTCGCGCGGATCATGTTCTCGATCTGGGTCCCGCGGCGGGCGTGCGCGGGGGTGAGATCGTCGGCTCGGGGGTCGTAAAAGACCTCATGCGTAATCCGCGCTCCATCACCGGCCGGTTCCTGCGCGAGCCGTTGCTACATCCGGCGGAGCCGCTGCGCGCGGTGAAGGACAATACGCCGCGGCTGAAGCTGGAGAGGGTGGCGCTGCATAACGTAAAAGGGACTGATGTCGGTATCCCTGTCGGGCGGCTCGTGGTCATCACCGGTGTATCAGGGTCCGGCAAGTCCACTGTGGCGCGCGACGTTCTCTATTCGAACCTGCGGCGATTGGTGGGCGACGCCAACGGCAATGGACGGTCGGGGTCGAACGGCAACGGCAACGGAAAGAACAGCGCCAAAAATGGCGGCAACGGCGGCACAAACGGCAAAGGCACGCGCAACGGACGCACGAAACCTACCGAGCTCATCGGCTGCAAGGCCGTGCGCGGGGCCGAGCACATCGACCGTGTGCTCGAAGTCGATCAGACGCCCATCGGCAAGACCCCGCGCTCCTGTCCCGCCACCTATATCGGCTTTTGGGATGCCATCCGAGCCATCTATGCCGGCACGACCGAAGCCCGTATTCGCGGCTACACCGCGAGCCGCTTCTCGTTCAACACGGCAGGTGGACGTTGTGAAGCCTGTGAGGGCCAGGGTGTAAAGACCATCGAAATGAGCTTCCTGCCGGACGTGAAGGTCCTCTGCGACGTCTGCGGCGGCCGGCGCTTCAACTCGGAAACGCTGTCGGTTCTCTGGCGCGAGAAGAGCATCGGCGACGTGCTCGCGATGGATGTGGACGACGCGGTGGATTTCTTCAAGGCCCATCCGCGCATCCACCACGCACTGAAACTTCTCCAGGACGTCGGGCTCGGCTACCTCACGCTCGGTCAACAGAGCCCTACGCTCTCGGGCGGTGAGGCTCAGCGCATCAAGTTGGTCACCGAGCTGTCGAAGGTCCGCGGCGAGGTTGCCGCGGGGCCGCGATATAGGCCCAAACACACCCTGTATGTCCTGGACGAGCCCACCGTGGGTCTGCACATGGCCGACGTCGAGAAGCTCATCCACGTACTGCACCGGCTGGTCGAAGCGGGCAATACCGCCGTGGTGGTCGAGCACAACCTCGACGTCATGGCCGAGGCCGACTGGATCGTCGACATGGGGCCGGAAGCCGGCGATGGCGGCGGACGCATCGTGGCGCAAGGCGCCCCGGCGGAGATCGCGCTCAAGAAAAAACAGTCCCACACGGGCCGCGTCCTCGATGAGTTCCTGCGCGAGAGGACCAAAGCCAAAGAGCCCGCCTGAGCCGCCCGATCGTCGCCCGCGGGCACTGCCAAGGCGCGCACCGCGCGCTCACAGTAGTCGCGCCGGGCGTTGCCTCCGGCGGCAGCGCCCCGCCCGCTTTCGGCAATCATTTCCCTTGGCGCATACTTGAAGCATGGCCCACGACCTGGTCTGCTGGAAATGCGGCGGCTCGCTGTCCTCGCTGAGCCTGCCGCTCATGCGCGCCGACGCCTGCCCAAAGTGCCGCGCCGAGCTGCATGTCTGCAAGATGTGCGTCGACTACGATACCCGAGTAGCCAAGCACTGCCGCGAACCCACCGCGGACGAAGTGAGCGACAAGACCCGCGCCAACTTCTGCGGCCACTACAAGCCCCGGCCCGGCGCCTACACGGCACCGAACACCGCCGAGGTCAACAACTCGCTGAGCGAGCTCGAGAAGCTGTTCGGCAAACGCTAGCAGGGTGTGGGCCATGTGAGGCGCATTGCGCGCTCACCCCATTCGTTGCAGTCCACCCGCGCGCTATCGCCTCTCGAGACGCTGGCGCGCTCAATTTTTCTTGGTCCGCTCGCTCAGCCGCTCCAACAGCCTGGAGAACGGAGTGTTCTTCTGCACTTCGACGCGCAGATGTCGCACACCCGTGTCGTTCAGAGACTCGCCCCGACCGCTGTCGATCTCGAGCTCATCGGCACCCAGGATCTCGAGCGTTTCCTCGAGCGTCTGTGGCCCACGTCGCTCGCGCGCACCGACCCGACTCCCCTTGCCAGCGGAAGAACGCTTCGCCGGCGCAGAGCGGACCGGCGCCGAGGCGGCTACCGGCTTCGCCGCCGGCTGCGAGGCGCCTGCGGGCTTGCTGGCCGGGGCGGCTGGCTTCGCCTCATCATCCAAGTCGATGAGCTTGAACTCGTCCACGGGGCGCGTCTTGCGCGGTACCGCCGTCGAGGCGCTCGTCTTCCTCTCGGCCTCTGTCGCGCGCAACTTCTCTTGCGGGCTCACAGGAACCACGGCGACGGACGCGAACTCCGAACGCACGTAATACGCAACTTGCTTCGCAGAGATGGCGTCGCTGAAAAAGCCGAGGCGCAAGCCATACCACTTGCGTCCCTCGCGGCTGCCCTCGACCGTATACAAGGTGTAGGCGCTGAAGATCGCCAGTGGGGGCACTTTGTCGAGCTCGACGGGCTGCACTGCCCATTGGAGCTGCACGGCGAACGCTACCGGAGCATTCTGACTCACCGCGTCCTTGAGCGCGCGGCGGGTGCCCGTGTCATCGGGCTTGAGTAGAGAGATGCCTGCATCGGGCGGATCTTCGCCGGTACGCCCGGGACCGTCGTCACTACGGCGGTTCTCGAGGTACCTCAATACCTGCGTATCCGTGAGGCTGGCGTCTTCCTGCGCTTCGACACGCGAACCGCGCGGAGCCGGCATCGCTCGGGTCTGCCCCGTTTCGCCGGTATCGTCCAGCGCAGCGAGGACTTCTCGCACATTCGAATCATCGAATGCCGTGCCCTTCGTTGGCGCCTTCGGACGTTGCCTGTTAGCTGCCGCCGCGTTGCTTACCCCGGCGGGCAACCGCGCGACTGCCGGGGGCGATGCCTTGACGCCGCCCGCACTCGGAGCCGCTTTCAACACTGCGCTCGATGTTGCCGCGGGGCGGGGCTGCGGGCCACCGGCACCCTGCGCACGCGCGACAGGGAAAGCCTTGGCGGCAGGCCGCACGACCTGTGATGGGGCAGCCCTCGCGACAGGCGCGAAAGCCTGCGCCGGCGCGGCTTTGACGACCGGTGGCGTCAGTACGGGACGATTGGCTGCTCGAGGGGGAGCAGGGGATGCCGCGGCAGCGTGCACCGTCGGAACATCGAACGAAGCTGCAGGCGCCCGACGGGCCGCTGTTGGTAGATCAACGGAGCGCGCGACGGGAGCGGACGCACGCGGCGGAGCAGGAGCCACCGGCGCCGCTGGGGGTAAGTTGGGTAGAGCCGAGCGTGGTTGGGGTCCGAGAGCATGTTCGGCTTGCGCCGCAGCCGCGGCGGCCGCGCGTGCTCGAAGCTTCTTGCCCGGTGCCTCACCCGCCCAGGCGCCCGGATAAATCTCGCGAACGACATTCAGCCACTCTTCGGCCTCAGCGAGTGTCGTGAAGTAACCCATGTGGAGTCGGAAACGCTCGCGGCCCTCCTCGAAGCGGCGGCTCACGAAGAAGGTAAAGCGTTTCAGCTCGGGCAGGTCGGTCTGCGCCAGCGCCATCGGCGACGTTGAAGAGCACAGATTCAGGACGAACGGACCCGTCTCGGCAGCCGGTGCTGCCGCCGGATCACGAGCTTCCGCGCTCCCCACGGCGCTGGACGCCCTATTTGGCGTAGGTAATGTCATAACTTCCCCGGACCGATCCATCCATCATGGAAAAGCCCCGTATGTGGGAAGAGGATCGCGATGGGAAGGGAGTGCGAGCGTTCGCGCCGTGGCGCGATCGTGGCAGCCCCGCCGTCATAGGAACCTCTCCTTTAGACCGGTGGCTTTGCGTCCCCGCCTTTCGACGGGTTTGCCCTTTTCACTAAGCGTAGAGTGTCGAAGCGTCGCGGATTACAGTCAAGTGCTGAAATGTGTCGTGGCTCTCAACGAGCGATCCCACATAATTTTGCAGCGCCTTTTAGTGAATATGTCTCAATGGGCCGACGGGACATAAGTCGCTGAAGCTTCGCCGTTCCAGAAGCGGCCCGCCCCGGCGAAGTGGTTATGGTAATAAGCATCGTGCAGGTTGCCGTAGGACACGCTCGCTCCGGAATGTGGTGCGTGGATAAACCTCCCGTCACCGGCATAAATCCCCACATGATTCACACGGCGGCTGCGGATGCGGAAAAAGACGAGATCGCCGGGCGATAACGCCTCAGGGGAAACTGGAAGGGCTGCATGGCGTTGCGCGTCTGCCGTGCGTGGAATTTCCACTCCGGCGCGTTCGTGGACGTAAACGGCAAGGCCACTGCAGTCGAATCCCTGGAGATCCGCGCCACCGAAGTGATACGGCGTGCCGACGAGCTGCGCAGCGACACGCGCGATAGCGAGGCCAGCGTCCGCAGACGGTTCGACAGTCTCGCGGCGAACACTGCTACAGGCAACGAGCAGCAGCATTGCGGCGATCGCGAATGTGTTGCGCAGGAGCTTAACCTCACGAGGCTTCCGCGTAACCTGAGCTCGACAGGCTCCTCGAGCTCAGCCGGCAGCGCGGGCACCGCTCATCTCCGGGTTCGCGCCCATTTTGCGGGCTTGAAGCAGCTCTGTCACGGCCTGTCCCGAGAGCGGTCTCGCGAGGAAATAGCCCTGCGCGATATCGCAGCGCCGCTCGCGCAGGAAATCCAGTTGCTCGGCCGTCTCGATGCCCTCTGCGACCACACGCTTACCGAGAGCGTGCGCCATCACGATGATCGTCTCGACGAGGGTCGACGATGGCGCGTTCTGCGGCACTTCCTCGAGGAAGGTCCGATCGATCTTGACCGTGCCGATCGGATATTGCCGCAGATACGACAGCGAGGAATAGCCGGTTCCGAAATCATCGAGGGCGAGATGCACGCCCAGCTGGGCCAATCGGCCGAGGGTGACTCCCGCGGCCTCATCCGCAAACACGCTCTCCGTGAGCTCGAGTTCCAACACAGCCGGCGGAATGGCGTATTTATCCAAAGCACGCCGCACGAGCTGCGGGAATTCGCCGTGCTTGAGCTGCTGGGCCGATACGTTCAGCGCCAGGCGCGGTGGGGCGATGTTCTGCTCGCGCCATGTCGCCAGTTGCGCGCAGGCCGCGTCCAGCACCCAACCGCCAATATCGACGATGAGGCCGCTCTCCTCGGCGGCCGGCACGAACTCGCTGGGCGAGCGCATGCCCTCCCGCGGCGTCTGCCAGCGAAGCAGCGCTTCCACGCCGGCGAGGGCACCATTCGCCACAGCAAATTGCGGCTGATAAAAGAGCGAGAACTCCCGCCGGCGCAGCGCCCGCTGCAATCCGCTCTCCGTCGCCTCAACGGCCCCGGGCCCCAGGTGAGGGTCGAAGAACATCGTGCACCCGCGTCCGGCGTCCTTCGCGCGATACATCGCATTGTCCGCATTGCGCATGAGGTCATCGATCGTGGAGCCGTCATCGGGGAACAGCGTGATGCCGATGCTCGCGCACACGAAGTGGTCGCGACCGCCGATGTTTACGGGCAGTTGCAGGAGTTGAATGATCCGCTCGCCGACCGCGCGCGCCGCGCCGGGATCGACGATGTTGCGCAGGATCACGGTGAATTCGTCGCCGCCCAGCCGGGCAACCGTGTCCCCTTCCTTGGTGCACGAGCGCAGCCGCTGCGCGACGATCGTCAGGAGTTGGTCTCCGGCGCCGTGGCCGACGGAATCGTTGACGCGCTTGAAGTGATCCAGATCGATATACAACAGGGCGCCGCGGCTCAACCCCGCGGTGGAGTTGGCGAGCTCCTGCGCCAGCCGGTCGCGGAACAGGATGCGATTCGGCAGCGTCGTGAGCGGATCGTAGTGAGCCTGGCGATACAGCCGCTCGTCGTGGGCGCTCTTCGACAGCGCGACCGCCAGACGCTCCGCGAATTGCGTACCGCAGCCGGCCAGATGGGGATCGGCCGCCGGCGCTTCGCGATAGCCGACGGCCAGGATGGCCTCCACCCGCTCGGATACGCTCACCGGCCATACCCAGAAGAGCTCGGCACCGATTTCCTTCAGCGGCTTGAGGAAACTGTGGCGCATGTCCTCACAACGCGTGACCGTGAGACCGCTGCTCTCACCCGCGAGCGTCGTGAGCATGTCGTCGTCGAGCTCCACCCGCCGCACCGGCAGATCGGTGAGACCGGCGCCCGCGAGATAAACCCGGCCACGCCCCGGAGCATCGGCATCCCGTAACGTGATGCCCACGCAATCGCAACGAGTGACGCTCTGCACCCGCGAGAGCACGGCATCGAGCACCTGCTCGAGCCCCGCCGAGCCGAGCAGCAGCTTGTCGATCTCGCCCAGCGTCTCGAGCGCGTGAAACTGCTCACGCAGCGCCGCCGCGCTGCGATTGAATCCCGCCACCAGCGGGCTCATCTCGTCGGTTCCCGCCAGCGGCAGCGGCTCGTAGCGGCGGGCCTCGAGGCCCGCGAAACCCGTGCGCAGCGCATCCACCACCGGTACGTAGCGGCGTGCGAGATAGATGCCCGCGGCGATGGCGCAAATGAGCACCGCCAGCAACATGAAGGGCAACAGGTGCCAGACATGTTGGGAACGCGCGAGGAACGTCTGCTCGCGGCTGAAACTGACCACGGCCCAGGGGACGGTGGTGATGCGCTCATTGGCGAGCTGCATGGGCTGAATGACACCGCGCCACTCCTCGCCCCGGTCCTGCCATGAGAGCGTGTGAAGCGTTCCAGCGCGCTCGCCCGAGAGAGTGATGTGGTCGGCGAAAATGTGAGTCGCGTCGGAGGACAACGGGCCGACGTTGTAGAGCACTTTGGCGTCGGCATCGACGACCGCCAGCGTCAGGGCTGCCGGCAGGTTGTCGACCCTCTTCCACAGCCATTCGGGGGCCAACTCGAAGTACGCGAGACGACCGACCCCGGCAGCGCTCACCGCCTGTACCAGAAACGCGGATGTGAGCTGCCCCTCGAGGGTGACCGGCAGCAACACGGTCTCGCCCGCCTCCAGCGCCACCAGCTGCGCCGGGCTGGGCCGCAGCGTCGTCTCGCCTCCCGCCAGCAGTCCATCGCGGTCGACGACCACTACGGATTTGAAAGCGCTCGAATTGGCGAGCTGTCGCCGCAGAGCGGCGCCGTCATAGCCGACATCGCCCGCAGTGAGCGTCAGCACCAGGGTCTCGGCTGCGCTGAGACGTGACTTGATGACTTCGCTGTAGAGATGGCTGACGCTCGCGAGCTCCCGCTCGACATTGTCCGCGGCCGTGGAGCTCGTGTCGGACGCGACGATGGTCGCGAGCAGCACGACGGGCAGGGTGGCGCACAGACCCGCCACCAACGTGATACGTCTTCCCATGCGGCTCGTCACGGGCGCCCAGTCCATTCCAGAAGCTTCCTGCCAGGGGTTCGCTCACTCTATCGGCACGCCTGCGCCCGATGAGCGCTGCGTCCAGGTGATGGCGGATTGTGCGAGCCCGGGATAACAACGGAATGTTAACCAGGTCACGATACGCCGTCAGAGCGCATCCGCCGCTGCGGGGCGCCGACGGTCAGCGTCTCAAGTGCGGCGCTGCCGCGGGTCTGCGGAGGCCCGGGGCTCAGCCGATGGTGCAGCGCGCACCAATTTGAGCTTCGCCAGTGCTTCGAGTCCGGCATATGTATACCGCTGCACACCTTTCCTGCCGGAGCGAGTGGCGCCGAGGATGGCAGCGCCCACCGCTTGTGGCGAAATGCCGCGGAACGCCTCGCGCTCGCCGCGCAGAAACGGGTTCACCAGGGGCATCACCAGCAGTGCCCCGAGCTCCAGCACACGCATCTCGCTTCGTAAGCTCAGTAGCGGACCAGGTTGCAGGATGTCGAGCGAGACGAAGCCGACCCCGGCGACCGCGTCCTCCATCTCGCCTTTCGTGCGCAGGTAAAAGTTCTTCGAGCTCGCATCCGCTGCGGCGGACGACACGACCACGAAGCGCTGCGCCTGCGCCGCCTTCGCGGCGCGTGCGAATGCCAGCACGTAATCGACATCCACGCGCCGGAACGCCGGCTGCGATCCCGCCCGCCGCAGCGTCGTACCGAGGCAGCACACGGCCACGTCGCACGTCGTGCCCTTCAGCTGCGCCTCCATGTTGTCGAACTGCACGATGCGGTTCGCGAGCCGCGGATGCTCACGACCGAGCGGCCGGCGCGTGACCGCGATCACCCGCCCGATCTCGGGGGCGCCGAGGAAGGCGTCGACGGCATTCTTTCCGACCAGCCCGCTGGCTCCGGCAAGCAGCACGACCTTCGATTCTGGATCAGGCATGGGCGACTTTCGAGCCGGCAGCGCCGGAGTGTTGTTTTCCGACACTTTAAGAGTGTGCGCGCCCGCCGACAAGGGCACGCGCCGCACTTCAGTTCTTCAAGCCCACGAACGTCCCGTTGTTCTGCGAGCAGACGAGCCGCATCAGGGCGGAAAAACGGATGTTCGTGTCGGGGGACATGCCTTGCCCTTCCGGGAAGCCGATGGCGTGGATACGAATCGGACGCCGGCCGTCCGGCCCCGGCTTATTGAGCGCGCTGATGGAATCGAGGGCTGCCTGGATGGACTTGCCCGTGAACTCATCGCCGAGCACGAACAGGCTGATGCGCTTGTCGGTGGCCCAATAGGTACGGATGGCCTCTTCCATGCCGGGCACCGGATTCGACTGACTGAAGGCGGCCCAATGCCTGGCGCGCCTGCGGATTTCCGCGCGCTGCTCCTCGGAGTCGGTGAGCCACTTGCCCTTCATGTTCTCGAACATGTAGATCCCCTGGTCGTTCATGATCTGCAGGCCCGACACATGCGGGTAGGAGCTCAGGATCTCGTCAATGATCGCGAGATTCGCGTCCCAGTGGTTGTCGGTCATGCTGTCCGAGGTGTCGACGACGAAAATGACGTACTCGCTGTCGATCGGGATGCCGCCGATCGCCTGCGCGGCCGGCCGCTTCGCCCGCTCCTTGAGCAGCCGCTGCATCTCCGCGCTCAGTTTCTGATAGGCCGCGACCAGCTCTCCTTCCACACGATTCGAGACCGAAGCATCCTCGGTGCTGCTGGCGTACTGCCCCTGGATGGAGGTGAGCTCGCCGGCGAGGCGCGCCAGTTTCTGCCGCTCCTGCGCGAGCGTCGCGCGGCTGCCTTCGAGCTCGCGAGCAAGCTCGTCGGTCTCGCCCCGGATCGCGTAGAGCTTCTGCGCGAGAGCGCGGATCTGACCGTCCAGATGCTTGCGGCTCTTCTCCAGCACGACCGGACGGCCGACCTCCGTCAGGACCAGAAGCAGGATGATGGCGCCAAAACCGCAGCAGATGCAGTCCAGGAAGGAAAGGCTGAAAACCTCGACCGAGCGCCGCCGGCGCCTCATGGCCAATCCCTTGCGGGCATGAGAAGACTGCCGTCGCTCGTGCGGGCGAGGTGCCAGAAGCGGTGCGCGGCTTCCGAATCACCCTGCATCGGCAACAGTACGCTGTCGATAGGAACGTGCTCGGGGAGCTGCCCCACGGCTTCATCGAAAAACCGCGTGCGGGCCTCGGAATCGACGTACTTGCGCGGCCCCGCGGTTTTACCCTGCGTGGGGAGCCCATCAGTGATGAGAACAATCTGATCGGGCAGGGGGCTCAGCGCTTTCGTCGCGGCGAACGCGTTATAGAGGCTGGTTCCGTCGGCGGGCACTAGCGTTTGTAACATGTCCAGACCACGCGCAATCTGCGGCAGATCGCCGCCGGAGATCCACTTGCCGGCCGAATCCGGCAACAGCGGCTGCGCCTTGGTGTTGAACGTGTAGATCTGGAAAGAGCTGCCGGGAGGCACCTGTGTCAGCAGCCAGTGCACCGTCTCGACCGCACGCCGCCACTTGGCGGCGGCACGCTTCTGCGCATCGTCCGCGTTGCGCAGCCGCAAGATACTGACGATGTCCTCGTGCAGCATACTGGCCGAGACGTCGAGCAGAATGAGAATGCGCCGGCCATGCATTCTCAAGCCCGTGATGTAGCGCCGATCGCCTCCGGTCTTGCGGAAGGCGACGACGTCCTGTCCGGGCGGGCCCAGCTCGTCGCTGCCGGCCTCGAGCCGTTTCGTGCCCTCCCGCAGGGCCTGGATGTCAGCTCGCAGCTTTTCTATCCGCTGCTGTCGCGACAGATGCGTCGCGTCGTAGTTGGATACCTGCGTTTTGCGGGCGGCGAGCTCCGCGACCATGATGTTACTTTTGGCGGCGGCGCTGGCGGTCTCGTTGCGGGTTTTCTCCAGAGTGTCGCGAAGCGCCGCGAGGTTGCGCGAGCCGGTGAGAACCTGCTCGTCGAGACGATTCACCTCGGCAGCAAGGCGATCCGTGGCCCGAGCCTGCACGGAGCCGCTTTGCGCGCTCACCATCGTGTAGAACAGTATCACCGCCCCGAAGCCGCAACAGATGCAGTCGAGGAACGATAGGGTGAACACCTCGGTGGTGCGGCGTCGCTGGGTCACGGTCCGCCTGGGGGTTCATTCACGCTAATGAACGCAAGCTCCACCCCGGGCTCTCCCAGGCGCACGCGATCGCCAGCGCGCACTCGGACGCGCTCGGCTACGCGCTCACCGTTCACGAAAGTGCCAAAGCTGCTGTGATCGAGCAGCACGAGCTCGCTACCGTCGGGAGCGAGCGTGCAATGGCGCCGCGAGACGCCGGCAAGACCGTCTGGCAGCGTGATAGTCCGCGCGCCGACTGGCGCGCGGCCGATCACGAGGGCCTCCCCGACAACGGCGTACACCTGTCCATTCAACAGCAGGTGCGAGGGCGAGGCGCTTCGGCTGCGCTGAGAGCCCAACACATCACGTGAGATACCCGATTGCTCATGTACCGAGGAGGGCAGCCGTCGCAGCAGCCTGACCGGGCCGTCGCTCGCGCGCTCGGGCAAGTCGAGCCGCGACGTGACGGCCGCTGCGAAGCCGTCGGGAATGCCGACCAACTCGCAATCAGCGAACTGCTCCAGCTCGTCCCGCAGTCCGGGCAGGTGGGAGATCATGGACGGCACGACCAGCGCCAGCGGCGCCCCGGCCGGGCGCAACTCGTGCAGTAACCGCACGATTTCACGATGGACGGGCTTCCCAACCTGAGCGAACTGATCGCGGGTCAGCGTCACCTCGAACCGCTCCGCGCCTTTCGTCAAAGCGGCGCGGACCGAGCCTTCGAGCGCCGCATCGCGTGCCCATGCGGCCGAGGAATCGAACAGCTGCTGCTCAGTGGCCGCATCATGCAGCGGGTCGAAGCGAGTCCGCCTCACCATCGTCGCGCTGACGAGCTCCAGCCACCCCTGATAGAAAGCGATGAGACCGCCGCGCTCGGTCAGCGCCGTGCGCCGGCGACGAACTTGCGCGCCATCGCGCTCGACGTAAGTCGCGGCGATGTGGCGCATCCCGATTTCCAGGACGATCGCGCTACGCTCGAGCCCCAAAGCGGAGACCGAAGCCACCGCGGCGTTCACGAATCCATCGAGAGGCAGCGACAGATTGCGTGCGATCGCGAGTACTGCGCTCAGACCACGCTCCGATGAGCGCGCGGGAGCTACAATCCAGACACTTTCGCCCGCCAGTGGCGCCTGCTCCGCAAGACGCCTGACCAACTCCGCGGCGACGAGGGCAACTGAGCGATCGGTCGCGACAGGTTGACCGAGCAGCGAGCCGAGATGATGCGTGGACGTGGCCGTTGGGTGACGGCGGAGGGCGTTCCACGCGTTCGCGCCAGCAAGCTCACCCGTGCTGCCGTCCCACACCGCACTCGGAGCGCTCGATAACACCCGGCCGTCTCTTGCGAAAGCGACGGCTCGATCATCGAGCTCTATGGCGAACGGGTGCATCCCTGTCAGATGTCGTTGGGGAAGCTCACGTTTTTATCGGCCGACTGTTTCGGGTCCGGCGCAACGGTAGGATCGTCACGGATGGTCGCAGACTCCTCCGGCACTTGCGGCACGCTCCGCAGTGGAGGCTTGGCGGCGGGCGGCGCAGGTGATGCTGGCGCCGTCGGCTGCGCACCAGGCGCGGCCTGCGGGGCAACTGGCTGGGCGCTCTGGTCGGCCGCCCGGGTTTCCAGAACCATTGCGCCCGCGGACAGCACCAGCAGGGCCGTGAGAATACCGATCGAGTGTCGCAGCTGAGTCATGAGTTCATCTCGTGGAGTTGGTTTGGCCGAGCGGAACCAGGTGATACTGCACCATGCGGTCGAGGCCGGCGGCCGGGGTCACCAGGCTCTTGAACGGCTGAAAGCCCGCCTTGCGCACTTCTATCCTATGCTCCGTCGCGGAGAGCTCGAAGGACTGCGGGGCCTTGCCGCGTACTGCGCCGTCGACGACGAGCTCCGCATCCGCCGGCTCCCCTCGTACGCTCACCCGGGCGAGAATGGGTTCGAGTCGCGCGAAGACGGCGAGTTTGCGGCCGGGCTCGGCGAACACTGCCCGGGTCCAGTTATTGTAGCCGGGCGCGCTCAGCACCACCTGGTGAGCAATCCCTGCGGGCAAGTCGATCTCGGCCGGAGTACGGCCGAGGTGGGTGCCGGCGACCGTTGCATCGGCACCAGCTGGATCGGAGCGCACGGTCAGGTGGGCGTCGGGTTGCCCCAGGGTAACGGGTCCGACACTCAGCATTTCGCCGGCCTTGAGTACGATGCTGCTTTCCCAGGTTTTCCAACCGGGAGCCGTGATCTGTATGCGCCGGACACCCGAGGGAGCTGCGATGGTGGCGGGCGCAATACCACTTTCCACGCCATCCACACTGACATGCGCCCCTTCGGGAATCGAAAGTACCTTGAGCGAGCCCCACGCCGGCTGCAGCTTGGCGCGCAGATCCTGGCGCTCGCCGGCCCCCTCGATGCCGACGTTCGTTATGTAGTCCACATAGCGAGGAGCGCTGATCATGACGGTGCGCTGGCCCGCGGGAACGCTCAGGACGCCCGGGGCGTGACCGACTTCCACACCATCGACGCTCACCGTGGCAGCAATCCCGCCGGTATCGACGTTCAACTTCCCGGGCAGCTTCTCGAGCCGCAGCCGCACGCTGCTGGCGTCGTCTGTTCGGACCAGAATGTCCGCTTGTGCCGTCACGTACCCGGCGCGCTCCGCTCTGAACACGTGCCTTCCCGGCAAAAGCAACATCCGACCGGCGTTGGGAATTGCCAACAGCGTGCCCGGCGTAAGCACGCGGGCGTCGGCAGGAAGTACATCGATCAAAACCGGCTGCAGCAGTGACGTAACGATGGCTGCTAGTGCCAACAGCGCGGTGACCCCTGCCACGATCAACCAGCGGCGTGGACTTGCCGGACGCAGCGGCGCGCGCGCGGCCGTCTCATCTGCTTTCGCCAGATGTGGGATCCGCAGATTTTCGAGCGGGTGGATCTCGACATCGTCATCTCCGCCGTTATCGAGCACCACTGTCGCCAGGGTCGCCGCCGGCGCGATCGTGGCGTTTCCGGCGAGATGGCAAACATCGATGCGCAGCAGGGTACGTGATGCGTCCGTCACGACAATCTGCGCGTCCCCAAGGGCGAGCGTGTCAGCCCTGCGAAGATCGGATGCCGCTGTCAACGGTCGCCCGTTGAAGCGAACGGCTTTTCCGGAAGGCTCGACGACCCAGACGCCCTTGCGCCGCTCGATGGTGAAAGCGGTTCCGGGGCCCGCACCTGGCACGATGACATCCGGGTCCACACGAGGCTGGCCCGCGCCGCCAACAGAAATCCTTTCACCGAGAACGCGCTCACCCAACGGCTCGCGAACGCGAACCTGCGCGTAGGCGGCGGATTTTATCGAAGCAGAATCACTCACTGCCTACGGCCAGGCGACTCTCGATGAAGGAATGGAGATACAGCGCCGCTGCGGCCGGCGGCTTGCCGCGCGCCTCGAAGCGTGCCCTGTTCACGATCGCCCGCTCTCAGATCGGGTCAGAGCAGCTTACACTCACTGTCTGGCTTTCTTGTCCCGGAGCGATAGTGATATCACGGCGCACGTCGCGATAGCCATCGCGAGTACCAATGACGGTATAGCGTCCGGGCCTGAGCTGGATGTCGCGCTTTGCAAAGGTGCCGAACTGTCCGATGCTGGGGATCGCTACCGCCGTGGCGTTGTCCGACACGAGCGACAGGCGCACGGGCTTATCCATGTCCGCTCTCGACGCATCCGATCGCGCGGACTTCTCGTAGTCGGGCAGCAGCAGTCCGAGCCGGGCGATCTGCGAGCGCAGCACCGGCCCCGACGAGGTCTGCTCATTGGCCGTCTGAAGAAGGGCACGCGCCTGCTCGCGGACGGACTGGGAGCTCAGGCGCTCAGGCCGGTCGATGAGCGCCTGCATGGCCGCCCCAAGCTGCGCGCGGGCGGCGGCGCGGTTTTTTCCCTCCTGTGCAAAGGCGAGAGAGGGATCCGCCTGCAGCGCCGCGTCATAAGTTTGCACCGCTTCGTCCCAGCGCTCCTGGGCTTCCAGCCCCGCTGCTCGCTGGCGCAGCAACGCGAATCCTTTCGCGGAGAGGGCGGCACCGACGCGCCGCATTCCTTCCGCGGCCTCGATGCCATTTGGCCGAAGCGTACGCGCTTTCGCGAAAGCGTCGCGCGCGTCGTCGAGTCGGCCCGCACCGAGCGCGGCGAAACCCGATCCAACGGCCTTCGCGTAATTGTCATTCCCGAAGGCGGCATTCGAGCGGGCCAGTCCAGCGCGCGCTTTCTCGTTCCCGGAGTCGAGTGCGAGCGCCTGGCTGTAGTCCTGCGCCGCTCGGGAATAATTTTGAGCCCGCTCCGCGTTCTCCGCATCCGCCAGCAGCGGCAGGACGCCATTCAGGTTGTGGGTGTGCCGCTGCCCCTCGGCAATACGCCGATCGTTGGGATCGATACGTCTCGCGAGATCGAACGCCTGGTTCGCGACCTCTTCCTGGCCTGAGGCAAGCGCCCTCTGGCCGGCTGCAACCTGCGCGGCGAGCGCCTGCGTCGCTTTGCTGTCGACCTGATCGAGCAAATCAGACGCATCGGCGAGTCTCTGTTGGGCGAGTCGGATGTTGCCGGCATCGTGCGCACCGACGGCCTCCGCCGCGCGCGTCTTGGCCATCGCGAATTCGGGGCCGCCCCAGACTCCGGCACCACGCGCCTCGAGCGCGGCGAGACGCCTGTCGAAGTTGTCCCGCGTTGCTTGCAACTTCGCCTCTGCCGAATTGTCCGGGGCCGGCGCAGCGGCGGTATCAGCAGGAGCAGGAGTCGCCGCGGACGGTGACGGTAGCGAAGACGCCAGGTTTTTGGTCGCCCGCGATAGCGCGGACAGGTCCAGCGGGAGACTCTGTGGCGCGTAGCGAGGCAACCAATAGAAAACAGCGACCGCAATACCGGCCAGAATACCCAACAGGACCACGGGCCAACGACGACGCCGTATGGGCTCGAGTCGAGCCACACGGGGCACAGCTTCGAGCTGCAGACTTTCCCAGAGGGGTCGCTCGTTCCTGATAGTCGTGCCACCACCCCCGGCGCCCGCCGCAGCGAGTCCGGCCGTAGCGAGCTGCGCGTGTTGCACATGAGGCGCGGCTGCCTGTCGTTGTACCGGGTGAGGTGGCGCACTGGTCGCTTGTGCAACGACAGGCTCCGGCGCAGGGGCGTGCGGCCACAGCGTTTTGGGCACCTGAGCGTGAGTCGCTGGCGTCCGCGGCGGATGCGTCGGACTCGACTGAGCGTATGACGCATGCGGTAGCTGCGTTGGAGCTTCAGGTGCGTGAGCCCAAGCCGTCTCGGGCTGTACAGGCTGACCCTGTCCTACCGCGGCGTATGCCGCCGCCAGTTCTTCCAGCGAAGTTGTTGGCGGCGGGTTGGCGTGCGCCGGTTGCGGCGCCTCGCGTGTCTGCGCTGCCGCCGGTTGGGCGGGCGCTGGTTCCGCATGAGTCTGCGCCGGTCGAGGCTGAGCGTCTCGCTCCTGAACCGCGCGTGCGTTCGACGGATTCGACGGTTGCTCCGCTGGAGTGGGAGGTACGCGCGCGCCTGCCTGCTGGAACGCTGCGCCCTGCTGTGCCGGCATCGCCCCCGGATTCGCTGCCCGCGCGCGCATCGCCGGAGTTGGCGCCGATGTTGGCGCGGGCGTAGCTGTCGGTTGGTTCGCTTTCGAGGGGTGTGGGGCTATCAGTGCGTTGGCAACCAGAAGGTCGGGGATGAGCCCCAGATCCGGAGGCTGTCCGTCCATATCTCCGTCCGCCTCTTCGCTCTGCTCCGCGTGTTCGTCTTCCCTTTCCTCCCCCTCGTCCTCGTCATCGTCGAGCTCCGCCATGCGCGCATGCGCCGCCGGCGACCCAGCAGGTATTGGCCGAGGGCCGCGCGGCGTCGAAGCTGCGGATACGGCCACGGACGGTCCGTCGTGAGTTGGCTCGTCGATGGATTCGAAATCGAAGGCCAACGTGTCGTTCAAAGC
>CAZDTG010000032.1:2948-4202 GCA_964508005.1 uncultured Steroidobacteraceae bacterium | reverse complement strand
CGTGAGTTGGCTCGTCGATGGATTCGAAATCGAAGGCCAACGTGTCGTTCAAAGCAGCGTCGAGCTCGTCGATCACCTCGCGCATCGAGCGCGGCCGCTCGCGCGGGTCCTTGGCCAACATCCGAATTATGAGCGCGTGCAGCAGCGGTGGAATCTGCCGTGTTGGCACCAGATCGGGGACCGGCTCCTCCTGCGCCCGACGAAGGTCGAAGCGCGGATAGTAGGGCGGGTAACCGGACAACAGCTCGTAGGCGAGCGCCCCCAACCCGTAAATATCGTCGCTTTCGGTGGGCGCCTCGCCGCGCAACTGCGCCGGACTCGCGGTGAAAGGAGACAGGCCCTGCAGGCGTGCATCCGCCGCCGTCGTGGACGTTGTGCCCGATGCGCCGAAGTCCGCCAGCTTCACTTGTCCGCGTGCGTCAAAGAGCACGTTGCCCGGCTTCAGGTCGCGATGAATGATGCCCCGCTCGTGCGCGTGCTCCAGCGCCTGCGCGATATCGAGGAGCACCGGAATGATTTCGAGATAGCCGGCGCCGCGTAGCCGCCGCAGATCGCCTCCGGTCGCCAGCTCCATGGGCAGCACCGCCACTTCGCCCGAGCGCTGCGGCGGAAATACCTTGAGTACCGAAGGGTGGTCCAGCCGGCTGGCGATGACATGCTCACGCTCGAGTACCGCCCACACCCCCTCGCTATGCGCCAGAGCAGGGGTCAGTACCTTCAGCGCGATATCGATTCCGCGCGTTTCGTCGTGCGCACGCCACACCTCGCCTTGACCGCCCGACCCCAGCTTTTCGAGCAGCGTGAAGCGCGAATCCAGCCGACGACCGTGAATGGACGCAACAACCTCTGTCATGACCTGATGGGACCCCAGGGAGCTGTGCAGGTTCCGGTGTGAGACATTTGTGCACGAGCGCCTAGCCTAAGCAATCTTCGCGCCCGTTGCCGCCCCCCAATCGGTCACTAAGTGAGGCGGCCGGCGCCCCACGACCGATCGGGCGGCGACCTAGCGGTCACGCTGCCCCATACCCGTACCGGTCACTTCGCCGACGTACCCTGCCGGTAGCTCATATATTCCTTCCATAGCTTCGCCCGGAGCGTGGGGTTTGTTTCCTGCTCTGCGGCTCTGCGAAGGCGGCGCGCGACGACGTCGTTGTCGCTGCCGGCCAAGGCCTTCTGGGCCGTCGCACCGTTACCGCCACCGCCCGTATTTGCCGCAACCGTCCCGCCGCTCGAGAGGCCGCCGGCCGTCACGCC
>CAZDTG010000032.1:0-2848 GCA_964508005.1 uncultured Steroidobacteraceae bacterium | reverse complement strand
CCGCTTCCCGTTCCCCCGGCAGTGGCTCCGGCGGCTGAGCTCTCGCCGCCCCCACCTCCCGCGCCATTCGAAAACCCTGCATCCGTTCCCGACTTATCGTTCGATCGCGCTTCGAGGCTCGGCGCACTGAACGAAGGCTGCTGACAGGCAGCGATCCTCTGCTCCCGGCGCAGCTCGGCGTCGAGCGAGTGCAGCGATTGATACATGCGCCGGTTGATCTGCTGCAGTCGGCGGTCGTCAGTCTGCTGTGTAAGGAGGGACTCTAATTCAGGGTCTTGCTGTTGGTCCGCGGCCGAAGTCATATGCAGCCGGCCTGAAGCGCTGTTCCCGCAAGGCCGTTCCGCCGCGACCCGAGGCTCCTCGGCAGGCTTCGAGACGCACCCGGCTCCGACGAGTCCGGCGGCTAGCAGCAAAAGCAGACTTGATCGCATTTCTGTTTCTGGGCCGCTGGTCTGTTTCCAGGTCACTGGCGGCAGCGGCGGCAAGCTCCGTCGGCACTGTAGTCTCTACAGTCCTTCGTAGGACTGCACCCCCACATGGACGGTTCCCCCGCGACTCCCCTGCGTTCCTCAGAACCCTCATGGGGATACTGTGCGCCCATACAGTCAATCCGGTAAAGTGTGTCCGCCCGGGAGGTGTAACGGACGCCTCGCTTTAAGCCACGCCGTGTTTGGGTCTTATGATAGAGCCGCCCTCGAGAGAAACCGCAAACACCGCGTATGGCCGAGCCAATCAGAATCACCGGCGGATGCCTCTGCGGCGCGCTGCGCTACGAGGCGCAGAGGCAGCCGCTCGCCATGGGCTACTGCTATTGCGCCGATTGCCGCAAGGCGTCGGGCTCCGGCTTCATCCCGTTCGCCATGTTTTCCAGCGCCGCGCTGAACATCACAGGCCCGATCATTGCCTACGCCTCGAAGGCGGCCAACGGGCGCGAGGCCGTGCGCAATTCATGCGCGGTATGCGCAGGCCTGGTGTTCGGCGGACCGCTCGGCAAAACGGACAGCCATACCATCTACGCCGGCTCGGCCGATGATCCGTCGTGGTTCAAGCCGACCATGGCGATCTTCACCCGCAACGCGCCGGCCTGGGCCGTCATACCGCCCGGACTGCAGTGTTATGAAGCCCTGCCCGCCTGAAAGCGTACGCAAGTCTCACTCACTGACTTAACCGTTGCTCGCATCATGACGGCGGGGTCTCCAGCCGCTCCTGCCAGGCGCGGCTCGCGCGCCCGCAATCGGACCATGGTGCCGCTTCCCATGCACCGCCGTCTTGGTCATCATGACCCGCCGAGCGGGGGATCGGGGTCGCAATGTAATGAACAGGGTCAACTGCCATCATCATGTCATCGCTCGCACACCTGCCGCGATTCGCATCGCCGCCACCCTTGCGGTGGCTTTGCTGGCGGGTTTCGCAGGGTGCGCGACCACGCCGCCTCCTGCACCTCCCGCCCCACGTGCACCCACGGCGGCAGACATGAAGTTCGAGGCTATTTCCAAGCGCTATCTCGACGAGATGATGGCGCTGACACCAGTGAGTGCGACCTCTCTCGGCGATCACCGCTTCGACAGTGAGCTCGATGATGTCAGCGCCGCCGGCTACGACCGGCGCGTGGCTCTCGCACGCGAATTGCTCGCACAAGTGCAAGCGCTGGACAGCGCAGAGCTCTCGCGAGCCAACCAGGTTGACGCACACCTGCTCGCGAACGAGCTCCAATACCAGATCTGGCGCGTCGAGCAGCTCGCCGAATGGCGCTGGAACCCGCTCATCTACACCGAGATCACGGGGAACGGCGTTTACCTGCTGATGGCGCGCGACTTCGCGCCACTGCCGGACAGGCTGCACAACGTCGCGGCGCGCCTGTCGCAGCTGCCGCGATTCCTGTCGCAGGTACGCGAATCGCTCGTTCCTGCGCGCGTGCCGAAAATTCATGCCGAGACCGCTGTGAAGCAAAACACCGGCGTGCTGACCCTGATCGATCAGCTCGTGGTGCCGCAACTCGGTGTCTTGCCGCAAGCGGATCAGGCGAGTGTCAAAGCCGCCATAGCGCGCGCCCGCACGGCCATTTCCCAACACCAGATCTGGCTCGAGAAGCGGCTCCTTCCGGAGGCGAAGGGCGACTTCCGCCTGGGTGCCGCGCTTTACGATACGAAGCTGCGGTTCGCACTGGAGTCGCCTCTCACTCGAGAGGAGATCCGCACGAGCGCGCAAGCCGAGCTGCTCCGGGCTCGCGCCGATATGTACGACATCGCTCGCACCGTTCTGCAAAACCAGCCCGGCGCACCACCCTTACCGCAGCTGCCGGGTCCGGACGAGCAGCAGGCCGCGATCGCCGCCGCTCTCGAGCTTGCTTACGCGCAACAGCCGCCGCGTGATCAGGTGTTCGACACGGCACGTCACGCGTTCGAGGAGACGACGGCCTTCACACGTGAGCACGACCTGGTGACGCTCTACGACGATCCTCTCGAAATCATCCCCATGCCGGAATTCCAGCGCGGCGTCGCGCTCGCGTACTGTGATTCGCCGGGCCCGTTGGATCGGGGCCAAAAGACCTTCTATGTCATCTCGCCGATTCCGGATGACTGGAGCGACAGCCAGGTGAAGTCATTCCTGCGCGAATACAACACGCGCTCCATAGACGATCTCACCATTCACGAGGCGATGCCCGGCCATTATCTGCAACTCATGCACGCGAACCGCTATGACTCGCCGCTGCGCGCGGTGCTGGCTTCGGGGGCTTTCATAGAAGGCTGGGCGGTCTATACCGAGCGGATGATGGTCGAGCAGGGCTTTCGCGGCGGCGATCCGCTCATGCACCTCATTCAGCTCAAGTGGTACCTGCGCAGTATCG
>CAZDTG010000031.1:6886-36771 GCA_964508005.1 uncultured Steroidobacteraceae bacterium | reverse complement strand
AGGGAGTCGGATACAGTCTCGCATTGGAGGGCATCAGCGCCGCCGAAGTAGCGCGCTCGGCTGCACCAGGCGCGTAACCGAACTACAGCGCTTTTGCCGGTCCGAGTCGGAGCGGTGCAATCCTGCGCGCCGGGAGGCGAGCGCTACTGTTCCGCGGGATCGCTCTTGTTGAGCGCCTCTTCGGCGAAGCTAACGAAAGCCCGGGCCTTCGCGCTAACGCGCCGCCCGGTTGGGAAGACCGCCCATAGCTCCATGGATGGCAGTGTCCAGTCTCGCAACACCGCCTTGACGGCTCCACTCTTCAATTCAGGAAACATCCACTCGGAAGCAACCGCAAGACCGAGACCGGAAAAGACGGCTTCACGCACGCCCTCCGCCGCCGTAATCCGCACACGGCCGGTCACATTCACGGATGCTTCCGTGCCGCCCTTCTGGAACGTCCACGCCGTGCCTCCTCCGCGCACGTCGTAGACAATCGCTTGATGGGCAGCGAGGTCGGCAGGAACTTTCGGCTCGCCGTGCTTTTCGAAGTAAGCGGGCGTTGCGAGCACCCGTCGCGGGCATTGCGCGATTTTTCGCGCAGTGAGCGCAGAATCTTCGAGCGAGCCCATGCGCAGTGCGACATGGACGCCTGCTTCGATGAGATCGATGTTTCGATCGTCGAGAATGACTTGCATCTCGAGCGCGGGATGCTCGGCCAGAAAAGCGGCCAAGCGAGGCACGATGTGCAGTCTGGCAAACGTCACGGCGGCGGTGATACGCAGCTCGCCCGAGAGACTCGCGTTCGCGCCACGGGCCGCGATCTCGGCCTCATCCGCTTCTTCTATGGTGCGCTTGGCCCCTTCGTAAAAGCTCTGGCCGGCTTCCGTGGGTGTCAGTCCCTGCGTAGAACGAAGTAACAGCTGCACGCCCAATCGCTCCTCGAGCTGCGCTACGATTTTCGACACAGCCGGTTGTCCCAAGTGCAGGTGGCGGGCGGCGGCGGAGAACGAGCCGGCATCGACCACGCGCACGAAGGCCTCCATGGCTGCTAAGCGATTCATCCAGCTTCCCCCGCGGTAACTCTGTTCATGCTCATTCCCTCCAGGAATGAAGCATATCGCGCCGACATGGCTAGCGTAAGGTGCCGGCAAAAGCGATATAGGAGCCGAAATACACTCCCCGCCGACGGCTTCCAATCGGCACAAGGACACTGCGAATGACCATTAACGGACGCGAGTTCATCGAAGGCGCCGGGTTCGTCGCCGGCGGAGTCGCCGTAACCGGTGCGCTGGAGCCGGAGTATTACCTGCGGTTGGTCGCGGTCGAAGAGGCGTTCAAAACTCTCAATGGCGATCTGGCCATCCGGCCGATCTTCCATCAGCGCGAGCGGCGTATCGAAGCATACATCTTCATCGCTTTTCTCGCCTACTGCCTGCATGTGACCTGGCATCGCCCTACCTCCACGGTACCGCGTGCGTGATTACAGATATCAATATGCCGCGGATGACAGGAATCGAATTGCATAGGCACTTGGTGAAGTCGGGATACGTGATCCCAACGATTCTGATCACGGCGTATCCCGATGACAGTGTGCGGGCTCAAGCGCTGGCAGAGGGGCTCGTCTGTTATCTCACCAAGCCGTGTGATGACAATTACCTCGTCGGATGCGTGCGGGCCGCTCTTGGGCTTGGGACGGGCTAGCGCGCAATCGAAAAGCTCGCCCGGTGCCACCGTTGCCTGAGGCGATGCCACATAGGCACGATGGAACGACCGCCTGGCAGAAACGGAATGCGGGCCGTGCGGCGTCCATAGAGAGGTTGATCGCCCTGCATCTGCACGAAGGTCCAGGCAGGGAAGCATTTCACTCCACCCTCCCCGTCCCCATGCCAAAGACTGTGTTGCAAGCCCGCTTTCCCAGCCGAGATCTGTGCCCCAGTTCCGCATAAGCCCCGGCCGGGATGGGCATTCTAGACGGTCATAAGGAGGCGCGGCAGTAGCCGGCCATGACTCATATCCACACGCAGGATCTGGATCTCGCTGCCAGAGAGCGGGCGGCACGGACTCGTTGGGCACCGCTGATCCGATGGCTAGCTGTGAGCACGGCCGCGATCGGTGTCACGGCGCTCCTCGGGTACACCTTCGATATTGCGCTGCTGCGGCGGGTTCTGCCCGGTGCCGTGGAAATGAAGGCAAACACGGCGGTGGCACTGGTGCTCGCCGCAGCCTCACTCTTCCGCCTCAGTGATCGTCCCTCGCACGATCGCAGCTCGGCGCTTCTCGGGTTGCTGGTGGCGCTCATCGGCGGGATCACGCTGCTCGAGTATCTCATTGGCGTGGATGGAGGCATCGACGAAATTCTGTTCCGCGATATGGGCGATGGTGTATACACGGCGACACGCGGCCGCATGTCTCCCTACAGCACCATCGCCTTGCTCGCTATTGGCGTCGTGCTCGCCCTGCCCGCACGCGCCTCGCTTCGTCCGCTCATGTGGCTCGGCACAATTACCCCTGCTCTCATTGGTGCGACCTCCCTGCTCGGTTATGCATGGAACGCACCAGAGCTGACGACCGATCAATGGATGCCACCGGTCGCCATTCACACTGCAATCGCTTTCGTCCTGCTCAGCCTGGGTGCGGCCATAGCCCGTCGGCTCATCTCACCATCCACCATCGCCGACGCCGAGGGACGCGCCCGGATTGAAAGCAAGGTGCTGGTGGGGTTCCTGAGCGCCCTCGTGATGCTATGCCTCGGCGGCGGCATTACCTATCGAATGTGTGGGCTCTTCGCCAACTCCGCCGAGCTGGTCTCCAAGAGCGAGCAGGCGCGCACGGCACTGGGTGCGTTGTATGCGTCCATTGCCGACGCAGAAAACGCGCAGCGCAACTACCTGCTCACCGGCAAGCCGGAATATCTCATCCAGCATCGCCTGCTCGCTGGCCAGGTCGATCAGCACTTGAAAGCGCTGTATGGACTGCAGACGAATGATTCATTGAAGCTTGCGATCCTCACTCCCTTGGAGGATGTGATCGGCCAGCGTATGCGAATACTCTCTGCCCATATCGACCTCTTCGAGCGCAAGGGCTTGGAGGAGGCACGCCGCGCCATTGACGCCGATGGCGCCGGCACCGCCACGATGGAGTCGATTCGGCAGATGATCTCAGAGCTGGACGCGAGCGAGGCCGCCCTGCTCAAGGCCCGTGCGAACCAGTTTTCGCGCAACCGCAGCCGCACGCTCATCGCGCTGCTCGCGACCTTGATGGTAGCCACGGTCATACTCGTCGTGCTCTTCGGCAGTATTGCCGCAGACATGCGCGAGCGGATGCGCATCGCCGACGCCCTGGACCAGGCGGAGAAGGCGGCGCAACGCGCCTCGCGCGCGAAATCCGAGTTCCTGGCCTCCATGAGCCACGAGATCCGTACGCCGATGAACGGCGTTATCGGCATGCTCGATCTCCTGCAGCAGAGCAGCCTCGTGGGCACGCAGCTGGACATGGTGAAGCTCACGCGTGAATCCGCCGACGCGTTGCTCACGATCATCGATGACATCCTGGACTTCTCGAAGATCGAGGCCGGGCGTCTCGAACTGGAGAGTCAGCGGTTCTCGGTCGCGGACGTCACCGAGAAGACTGGCGGCTTGCTGAACCGCCTGGCGGAGCGAAAAGGCATAGCACTGGGTGTGTTCTGCGATCCCAACATACCGGCAGCGCTGCTCGGGGACGCTACCCGCCTGCGGCAGGTGCTCATCAATCTGATCGGCAACGCCATCAAGTTCTCGAGTGGGCTCTCGCATGCGGGGCGCGTGTCCGTGCGCGCCACTCTCTGCGGGCGAGACACCAGTCATGCCATGCTCGAGTTCCGAGTTGCGGACAACGGGATCGGCATGGACGAGGCTACCATGGCGCGGTTGTTCAACTCCTTCACACAGGCCGATGCCTCCACCACGCGGCGCTACGGCGGCACCGGATTGGGACTCGCCATTTCAAAGCAGCTTGTCGAGCTCATGGGCGGCCGCATCCACGTGGAGTCTCGGCCCAACCATGGATCGACATTTCTCGTCCGGGTGCCGTTTGCATTGGCGCCGCAGGCTGCTGAGGAGGAGCCTGCTGCGAACAGCCTCGACGCGCTGCCGTGCCTGGTGATCGGAGGACGAGAGGGCATTGCGGACGATCTCGCGTGTTATCTAGCCGCGGACGGCGCCACCGTTCATCGCGCTCTCGATCAAGAGGCGATTGACCGTTGGACGCAAGCGCAGCCTGCGGAGCGCGCCGTGTGGGTCATCGAAGTCCCCGACAAACTGCCGGTGCTCGAGGCTCTGCTGGAGGCCACGCGTGCGCGTCCGGAACTCTCGGTGCGCGTCGTTCTGGTGGTGACTGCGCGGGATCAGCGAAATCCAGTGGCTCACGCAGACGGCTTCCTGATCGTTGACGGCAATGCGCTGGCGCGCCGGACGCTGATGAACGCGGTTTCAGTCGCAGCCGGGCGAACCACCCTCGAGCGGCAACACCCCGCTGCCCGCGTGCGCACGCCGCACACGCCGCCCCCGACACGCGAGGAAGCGATCCGACAGCGAAGGCTCCTGCTGGTGGCGGAAGACAACGAGATCAATCAGCGAGTCATCAGTGAGCAGCTCAACCTTCTAGGTTATGCGGTCGATGTTGCCGCCAACGGCCGCGAGGCGCTCGCAAAATGGCGGACCGGCGAGCACGCGCTGCTCTTTGCGGATCTGCACATGCCGGAGATGGACGGTTACGCACTTGCGCTGGAGATTCGTCTCACCGAAGCCGGGCGGCGCCATGTTCCAATAATCGCCCTGACCGCCAACGCGCTGCAAGGGGAAGCGGAGCGATGCCGCTCGGTCGGCATGGACGACTATCTGACCAAGCCCGCGCCACTGGCCAAATTGGCAGCCACGCTGGAGCGATGGTTGCCCCATGCCGAGTGCGACCCAACGGCTGCCTCACCCCCCATACCAACGCCGTCGCCTCAGCTACGCAGCCTGGCTCGTGCCCAGGCGGTGGACCTGAGAGTGCTCCAGGCACTGGTGGGTAACGATCCCGAACTCATCCAGGACTTCGTTCAGGACTTCAGGGCGAGTGCCGGGCGACTTGCAGCGGAGCTGGCGGTCGCCTGCCGAGCGCCACAGCCGGCGGAGGCGGCGGACATCGCGCACAAGCTCAAATCGTCCGCGCGTTCCATGGGCGCGTTGAGACTGGGTGAGTTGTGCGAGTCCATAGAGAGTGCAGGCGATGCCGCTGATACGCAGGGGTTGCTCGGGCTCGTCCAATCGTTCGAATCCGAGATGGCAGCAGTTCAAGAGGCGCTCGACCCCTCCCTCTCGGGCGCTGCGCCTGCGAGACAATGCGGATAAGGGCACGCGTATGCAAAAGGACACCAAGCCCATCCGAATCGTTGTCGTGGATGACGAGCCGTTCATGCTCAAGTTACTCGTGCGCATGTTGGCGCGCCTTGGTCACCCGGACGCAGTAGCATGCAACGGCGCAATCGAAGGACTGCGTCAAGTAACCGCGTCCGATGGGGGTGCGGATCTCATTTTCCTCGACATCAACATGCCCGGCATGGACGGTGTCGAATTTATTCGCCGGCTGGTCGAGTGCCATTACACCGGCGCCATCGTAATGGTGAGCGGCGAGAGCAACCGCACGCTCGAAAGCGTGGAGCGGCTCCTCGAGGCGCACCGGCTGAAATCCCTCGGCTGCCTGCAAAAGCCGGTGCAGCTTGCCGATGCGGAGCGAGTCATTGCACGCCTCAAGCCGCAAGTGATCGCGTCGGCCAGCGGCGGTGCAGCGAAATGCCCCTTCGGCCTGGACGAACTGCGCGCGGCTCTGGCGCACAAGCGAATCGTGTGTCACTACCAGCCGAAGGTGGACCTGCGAACCCGCGGGATCACCGGTGCCGAGAGCCTCGCGCGCCTCACGGACGCGGCAGACAACCTCGTATTTCCCGACCGGTTCATCGCGTTAGCCGAACAAAGTGGCGTCATCAGAGATCTCACCTGGCATGTGCTGGGCGGGGCGATGCAACAGGCGAAGCGGTGGCATCTTGCAGGGCACGCTATCAACGTCGCCGTCAACGTTTCCATGGACGATCTCTCTTCGCTCGACTTCCCGGACAATGCAGCATCGCTTGCTGAGTCCCTCGGTATCGACCCGGGTACGATCACATTGGAGGTGACTGAATCGCAGGTAATGAACCGCCTCAGCACGGTGCTCGATGTCCTTACGCGGCTGCGGCTGAAGCGTTTCCGCCTTTCAATAGATGATTTCGGCACGGGCCACTCCTCGCTCGCGCAGCTGCGCGATCTGCCGTTTGACGAGCTGAAGATTGATCGCGGCTTTGTTGACGGCGCCGCGAAAAACTCCACTCTGCGAGCCATCTGCACGGCAAGTGTCAGGATGGCGCAGCAGCTCACGATGCGAGTTGTGGCCGAAGGCGTCGAGACGGCCGAGGACTGGGACATGCTGCACGACCTGGGGTGCGATACGGCGCAAGGATATCTCGTGGCCCGCCCGATGCCAGCGGCGGAATTTGAGCGCTGGATGTGCTCATGGGAGGCACGTTACGGCGCCGGCCTCCCGCTCACGAGTTAGGGTTTCGCGAGCTGCGTCAGCCGGGCGAGGAGAACTCCAAGCTCTAGTGCGCTCACGCGCGCGGGCCGTTGCGAGGGCGGGAACGCGGCGATGCGACACGCGAATGCAATCGGAGCCTTGGCTAGTTGACGGTCTCCTGCTTGTTGTCGAAGGCCGTCATCCCGGTTTGGACAGCGGGCCGACGGCCGATCCGATCGTGCCAGGCGGCCAGCCGTGGAATCTGATCCCAGGGGAGGTGCCGGCGGACGCCACTGGTGATCGCGGACAAGGCTTCGCAGTCGACCTCGTTCGATCGTTGGTGTCATCGATAGCAGCGCGGTCCGAAATCCCGTTTCTGCATGTCTTCAGCTCAAACCATGCGGCTATCGCGCTCTATCGCAGGTTGGGCTTTGCTCTTCGACGCCGGATGCATCTCGCGGTGCTCGTACGAGCGGAAGCTGAACGCCTGCCGTTGGACTGAGACTTACCCGGATACGATGCATGTGTGATCCCGCCTGACGATCGCGCCGGTGATCCCGGTCCCGCAGGGGAGAAGGCCTACGCCTTCGGTTCCTTTGTGGGATAGCAGTCGCCGACAGTTGGAACGCCCTGCCCGCTCAGCTCACCTTCCAGGAGCTCCGTAAGCGCATCGATGTCGATGGGCTTGGTAAGATGACGATCAAATCCAGCGTTGAGAGCTTGGCGCTTATCCTCCGCTTGACCCCATCCCGTCACGGCAATCAACATCGTTTGACCGCCCCACTGCGTCTGGCGGATGCGGCGGGCGAGCTCGTAGCCGTTCATCTTGGGCATGCCGATATCGAGTAGCGCGACCTGCGGCCGGAATTCGCTCGCGATTTCCAGAGCCTCCTGACCTGTGTAGGCCGCCCGCACCGTATGACCGGATGCCTCGAACAGCAACCGACAGGAATCGGCGCTATCGCGATTGTCATCCGCAACGAGTATTCGAAGCCCTCCGCGAGCTTCTGTCACTGTCGATCCTCCGACCGGTCGGGTCTCGACAATGCTGCTGCGACGCGACCGCGGGAAGCGAACCACAAATTCACTGCCGCGGCCGAGTCCCGCGCTCCGAGCTTCGATGGAACCGTTGTGCAGCACGACGAGCCCGCGCACCAGCGACAGACCGATTCCCAGTCCGCCTTCCGAGCGTTCGAGCGCCGAGGTCGCTTGCGAGAACATTTCGAACACTTGCGGCAGCATGTCCGCGGCAATGCCCATACCATTGTCGCTCACCGAGACTTCGACCTGTTCACCGGCGAGACGACCATGGACACGAATCCGCCCACGCGGATCGGTGTACTTCGCGGCGTTGGTCAGCAGGTTCGAGAATATTTGTGCAAGCCGAACCGGATCCGCCTCTACATAGACCGGCTCCGTGTTGAATACGTCAACATCGATCCGGTGCTGCTTGGCTTCGATCATCGGGCGTGTTGCTTCGACTGCGGCCGCAATGCAATCCCCCAGAGCCAGGTGCTGCTTTCGCAGCTCGAGCTTGCCGCGCGTAATGCGCGAGACATCGAGCAGATCATCCAGGAGCCGCGACATATGATCGACCTGTCGATCGATGACGTCGTGAGACCATTTCAGTTGCGACAGGTTACCGATGGATTTCCGGGCGATCTTCGCTGCGTGGCGAATCGGCGCAAGCGGATTGCGCAGCTCGTGGGCAAGGGTGGCCAGAAATTCATCTTTGCGTCGGTCCGCCTGGCGTAGCGCCTCCTCGGCATTGCGTCGCTCGGTGACGTCAGTGCCTTCGACGAATACCCCGGTCACGCTTCCATCCGGTCCCGCCAGCGGCTGATAGACGAAGTCCACATAGCGCTCTTCAAGCGGAGCATCAGGCTCACGCTGCAACAGGACTTTCCGGGCAGAGCCGACGTAGGGCTCGCCCGTTGCGAGCACGCCATCGAGAAGCGCCGGAAATTCCTGGTCGGCGACCTCCGGCAGGACTTCGAGCAAGGGCCTCCCCAGGACGTCGCGATGGCCGACGAGATTCAAATAGGCGGCGTTGGCCAACTCAAACACGTGCTGCGGACCGCGCAGGACGGCCATGAAGCCCGGCGCCTGTTGAAATAATTCGCTCAAGTATTCACTGCGGGCACGCAGCTGCCGATTGCGCTCTTCCACAGCCTCATGCTTGAGTCGCTCAACCTCGCGCGACACCTCCATAGCCTGTCTCGCCGCAATGAGGTTTCGCACGCGCACCAGCAGGTCCCCTGCGGAGAAGGGTTTCACGATGAAATCCTGGGCACCCTCCTCCAGCAGCCGGATTCGCAACTCGTCGTCGGCCTGCGCCGAAAGCACGAGAATCGGTGTATCGCCCAGCCCGGGGCGTGCACGGATCCGGGCAATCATCTGCGCACCGTTGACCTTCGGCATCATGATGTCTGAGATGATCAACGTGGGATCAAAGGAGAGGACCTTTGACAGCCCCTCCTCGCCGTCGAAGGCCGAGAGAACTTGATAGTGCGCGGCAAGTGCCTGGGAGATAAACCGATTCATGTCGGGGTTATCTTCGATGACGAGAACTCGGGCGCGGGAGGTATCTGCCGTCGGTGATGGCGACGCAGCGTGCTCCAGCCGCGCAGGCGTGCGCAACTCATGGCTGACGTTGGCGAAAAACTGCGTCTTGATCTCATCGAGCTCGCGAATCCGTTCGAGTAACGCCCGGAGCTCCGCATTCTTCTGCGCGATCTCGCGCTCGAGAGCTTTCTTCTCCGTGATGTCGCGGCCTTCGGCCACGATGTAGACAACACGGCCAGTCGCGTCCTTCACCGGAATCATCGAGAAATCGATGATGATCGTTTCCCGGCCGCTCGCCCGGCCGTATATTTCCACGTCGTATCGAATGAACTCGCCCTGCGCGGCTCGTGCGACGGCAGCCTGGAGTGCTTCCTGAATCTCGTTGGAGACAGCCCACCAGAAGCACTTCCAGAACGGCTTGCCTTCGACGTCTGAGAGCTCGAGCCCCGCCCCTTCGAGGGCCGCGCGATTGACTTCAAGGAGGGTGCCATTCGCATCCAATACCGCGACGAACTGGTACATCTCGTCGAGCGCGATCCGGGCCAGCTTCTGCCGATACCGTTGCGGGGTATCCGTCGCCAGGATCTGGGTGCCGCGAACACTGATGGTCGGCTCTTCTTCGGTATCCCGTATTGCCACGGCTTGGCTTTCCCAAACTTCAGCCCCGATTGGGTGGCTGGCTGGATCATACGGGTTCCCTTACAGATTGCGATGTTGATTGCGGCTAACGGTCGTCGCACCGTCGTTCAGGTAAGTTGCACGCGTCGCAACCCTCGCCGGGCCGGACTAAGCCGCCAAAGCAGGGCGCCGCTATCGTTGTGAAATCAATATTTTATGAGAATAAGCTCGAGGGAAAGTCCGGGACCGATGCCTTTGGGCTGAACTCTGCCCAGCGGTCCCCATCGACCCGGCGGTGTTGATAGCCGCACCGGCGACCGTCGTCAGGCCGCCGGCATGTGCGCCGACACTGCTACCAACGGCGCCTGCCTGCGCTCTGCCACCCGGCCCTGAAGATCCCCTTGCTCCTGGTGCTGCGAACGCCGCGCGGGTGGAAAGTCTCCGGCCAAGACCGCGTGATACTCCAAGCTGGCGTGTGCTTCGTCGCCCCGCCATCCATCGCAACCTGCCGCGCAGTGCAGAGTCGGCAACTGCCTTTTCGAATGCAGCCAGTCGATTTCCCCCGAGGGATGAGCGGGTTCGAGTCGCAAACATCCAGAGCTCGACGCCGCAGTACCCACGCTGTCTTTGCATAAAAGCCGCATTTCCGGCTCATATCTCAGTGTCGCCTTCTGGCTCGGTGCCAGCTCACAACTTGATATTTGACAACGCTGCCCGCGCTGGTGTATTTCTGTTACCAATCACAAGAAATCATAGTAGGAGGGATCCCGACGACCAAAAAATGGCTCTGCACGAGTGCTCACGGCGTATTGCGCGTGCAACCGGTTAGGAAACCGCTCGCAGAGAGCCCGCTCTCGGCGCCAGCAGAACAACATGCGTTGCAAGGGTCCAGGTGCAAGGGAGGGGGTTATCTTGAATCAGTTCAAGCGTTCGCATGCCTCGCGAAAGGCGCAGCAGCAGCTGTCGCAGTTGCGGATGAAGCCAGTGGCGGTGGTAGTCGCGATGTATTGTTCCGGGGCACTCGCCGCCGATCCACCCGCCACCGCGGAAGAGGAAGGTATCCAGGAAGTGGTCGTGACCGGCCTGCGCCACTCACTGGTGAGCGCCGAGACCATCAAGCGCGACTCTTTGGGGATTGTCGATGCCATCGCGCCCGAAGATATCGGCAAGCTCCCTGACGCCAATCTGGCAGAGTCATTGCAGCGCATTACGGGCGTGTCGATCGACCGTTCCGGCGGTGAAGGCGCGTTCGTCACGGTTCGCGGCTTTGGGCCGGAATTCAATACCGTGCTGGTCAACGGGCGACAGATCGCAACGCCTACTGATCCCAGTCAGGCAAGCGGGCGAGCCTTTTCATTCGACACGCTCGCCTCCGAGCTGGTCTCCGGTGTCGAGGTATTCAAATCCTCGACAGCGCACCTTCAGTCCGGCGGTGTGGGCTCGACCATAAACATCAAAACCGCGCGGCCGTTCGACTATTCCGGGCTCAAATTCGCCGCTTCGACCGATGTCAATTATGAGGAGAATTCCAATAAGGCCGCACCGGACGCCTCGTTTCTGCTCAGCGACAGGTTTGACGACGGACGCCTTGGTATTCTGATGTCGGGCAGCTATCAGCTGCGCAAGGACCGGCTGAACCAGGCGCAGACGGATGGCTGGATCGTCAACGGTGGAACGCCGGCTTCGGCCATCAACGGCGGCGCCGGCGTTCAGCTCACACCGTCCAATCCGCAGGGCAATCTGTTCGTGCCGCAAAACTTCGACACCAAGGTGACGTTCGAGAACCGCCAGCGGGTAGGCGGCACCCTGGTGCTGCAGTATAAGGCCAGTGACGATCTGACAATTACCGCAGACGCGCTCTACTCGCGATTCACCAACACGACGGATGCGCGTTCATTCGGCCATTGGTTCACGCCCTCCAACCTGAGCAACGTCGTTACCGACGCCAACGGAACGGCGATCAACCTGACACAGGGCGCCGGCATGGCGTCCGACTTCCACGACAAGAAGTTCGACAAAAAGACGTACACCGGCGAGTCCGGACTCAATGCCGAATGGAAGCTCTCCGATCGCGTTGCGCTCAACCTGGACGGCAGCTTCTCGCGCGCCGAGGAATATCCGAACGGCGGCGCGGAGAGCGAGCTCGCACTGCTCGGCTATAACGGGCAGACGATCAACTATCATTCGGATGGCTCGATCCTGCCCTATACCGACGGTTTCGTGCGTCCGACGAGCGGCCCGAACGCCGGCGTCGCGGGCGGCACGCATCCGCTTTTCGAGCACGTCATGCTTTATCGCGGCTATGGCGTTCGCGACACTATCGGCCAGTTGCGTGCCGACTTGGAGGTCAAGGGCGACGATCCGAATCAGGGGCTCGTCAATTTGCGCTTGGGCGGTTACTACTCGCACGATAATAAGGACACGGCGCTCTATTCGAATGACGGCGGGACGGGCTGCGCGACCTGCGGCTACAACAACCCTTCGCCGGCGGGCTTTCCGCTCGGCGTATTTGATGCTGGCGGTAACTTCCTGTCGGGAGTGAGCGGTGCGAATCGACTGACAACCCAGTGGCTCACCTTCGACGGACCGTCGTTGTTCAACGCGATCACCCGGCAGCTGCAGGCAACGATGCCCGGCTTTACGTTCGCGCCGCCAAAGGTGAACGACTCACTGGTCAAGGAGCGGGTCTTCGGCGGTTATCTGGAGGCCGTGTTCGCCGGCAACCTGGTCGATCGACCCTTCAGCGGCGCAGTGGGCGTTCGTGTCGAGAATACCCTCGAGACGATCAGCGGTCTGGCAACCCAGTTCACGGCGTTGACCAGGCTGGCCAATGACCCCACACAGTATGGCGTTTCGACCGCCGGCACCGGCACGATATCGAGCTCGAACAGCTATACCGACGTTCTGCCCACGATGTCGTTCAAGTGGAAGTTGCTGGACAGCTTCATAGCGCGTTTCGCCGCGTCGCAGACCATGACGCGTCCGACACTCGAGCAACTGTCGCCGGTAACGACGCTGGTGACGTTGCGCCCGGGCAATTTCGCGGCAGCGAGCGGCAACCCCGATCTGAAGCCGTTCCGATCCAGTAACCTCGATGTTTCGTTCGAATATTACTACGGCGAGTCCAACTACATGTCACTCGGCGGGTTCTACAAGAACGTGAGCAACTTCATCGTCCTGAACCAATCGACCGGCACGGTGAAAAATTCGTCCGGCACTGCTCTGCTCGATCCCGCCAGCGGAGCGCCGGCCCAGTTCACCATCACCGCGCCCGCTAACGGGCAAACCGCGGTAGTGACCGGATTGGAAGCGGCGTTCCAGCACTCGTTCTGGGACACCGGCTTTGGCGTCCAGCTCAACGGCACGTATGCACATAGCGACAAGCAGTTGAATCCTGCCGACCTGACCAACAAGTTCGCGCTTACCGGCCTGTCCAACTCGGCCAATGCCGTGTTGTTCTACGACAAGAATGGGTTCGAGGCCCGTGCGGCACTCAACTGGCGCGATCACTTCCTGCAGTATCTCTCGCCGCCGCCCTTGAACGGCGCCGGCCAGGCGGTGACCCAGGTGCGCGCACGCTACCAGCTGGACGCGAGCGCCTTCTATCACTTCAACAAGAACTTCGCGATTTTCGCCGAAGGTGAAAATCTGACAAACACGTACGTTTTGAAGTACGCTTATTACGAGAACCAGTTCCTGTACGCGGAAGACAGCGGGCGCAGGGTCAAGCTCGGCGTTCGCGCCACGTTCTGATCTTGAGACCATGGTGCGTCCGGTTCGATCGATCTGCATCGTCGGCGGCGGTACGGCCGGATGGCTCACCGCCGGCATCATTGCGGCGCGCCATCGCTCGGAAGCAGACCGCGGGCTCCAGATTACGTTGGTTGAAAGCGAGACCATTGGCATCATCGGCGTAGGCGAAGGCACCTGGCCGACGATGCGCACGACCTTGAAGAAGATGGGCGTCTCGGAAACTGACTTTTTTCGCGAGTGCAACGCCTCGTTCAAGCAGGGCGCAAAGTTCGCGCGCTGGGTGACCGGTCGAAAGTCCGATTTCTACTATCATCCCCTGGTGCTGCCTGAGGGTTTTCCGAGTCTCGATCTCGCCCCCTTCTGGACGAAATATTCGGATGAGCATGCGGATGCCCCCTCCTTCGCGGATGCAGTCTGCTTTCAGGAAGCGGTTTGCGAACTGGGCCTCGCGCCCAAACTGATCACCTCGCCCGAATATGCCGGGGTTGTCAACTACGCATATCATCTGGACGCTGGCCGCTTCGCATCGTTCATTCGCGAGCATTGCGTCAAAACTTTTGGGATACGCCACATCGTCGATGACGTTACCAGGGTCGTCAAAAACGACACGGGCGACATCGACTATGTGGAGACCGGCAAGTCGGGCCGGCTTGGCGGCGACCTGTTCATCGACTGCTCCGGATTCCGCTCGTTGTTGCTTGGCGAGGCGCTGGATGTGCCGTTCGTCGATTGCAGTGACGTCTTGTTCATTGATCGCGCGCTGGCCATGCAGGTGCCCTATGACGACGGGCAAAGCGACGTTGTCCCGCATACCCTCTCGACGGCGCAGCAGCATGGCTGGATTTGGGACATCGGGCTGCAAAGCCGGCGCGGCGTAGGCTACGTCTTTTCCAGCAATCATACGACCGCCGATGCCGCCCTTGCGGAGCTGCGCGCTTATGTCGGAGACCGGCACCGCGACTTGCAGCCCAGGGAGATCAAAATCGTTGCCGGGCATCGTCAGACATTTTGGAAGCGAAATTGTGTGGCGATTGGCCTGGCCGGCGGGTTTCTCGAGCCGCTCGAGGCCTCTGCCCTGGTGCTGATAGAGCTATCCGCCGACATGATCAGCACCATGATGCCCGCAACGCGGGAGACGATGGATATCGTCGCCAGGCGCTTCAACGAAACGACTCGATATCGCTGGGGTCGGATCATCGATTTTCTGAAGCTCCACTACATTCTCAGCCAACGTACGGATTCCAAGTTCTGGATCGACAACCGCGATCCCGTCAGCGTTCCGGAGAGTCTGAGGGAGCAGATCGAGCTTTGGCGCTACAGGGCGCCGGGCGACCAGGATTTCTCCAGCAACAACGAGATGTTTCCTGCCGCCAGCTATCAATATGTGCTGCTTGGCATGGGCTTCAGAATGGATGTGAGCAATCTGCCGCTGGATCGGAGCTTTGGCCTGGCCCAGCGGGCGTTCACCCAGAACGAGACACTGAAATTGAAATGGACCAAGGCACTGCCGAAGAATCGCGATTTGATCAACAGGATCAAAGAGCACGGTCTGCAGAAGATCTAGGAATCGATATCGCGGATAGGTGGAACGATGCGTCTGGTCGAGCTGTCGCGCAGCGAGCACGTCAAGTTGCGGATCCGCGATGATCTGGTTGAAGCCTGTGCCGCCAGACAACATCTGATACCGATCGTCGTGAGCGAATTTCGCAAGGCCGCGACCCAATATCCGATCGTCTTTGCAAAGAATCCCGAAACGGGCCGCTTCGCCCCCTATGTCTTGAACGGACTGGGCGTGGAAGAGAATCTGTTCTGGTCGGGAACGGAGCTCGACGTCGCTTATGTGCCATTGAACGTGCGGCGACAGCCATTCTATGTGGGCATGAACGATGCGTCCGGTACTGCCGCCGGAAACGTTCTGTGCGTCGATCTCGACAGTCCGTGTTTGGACGCCTCCGGCAGGAAGACGATAGTCAATCCCGACGGCAGTGATTCCTCCTATCTGAAGGAAATATTGTCCATCCTGGGTGAATTGGTCGCGGGAAAAGAGAGGACCGGGCAATTCATTGCGACCACGCTCTCCTTGGATCTTCTCGCTCCTATCATGCTCGACATGGTGCTGGATGATGGAACACCACTGCAGGTCGAAGGGCTTTACGGTCTCGATGAGGACAAGCTCAGGCAGCTCGATGAGCGGGAAATCGCCGGACTATGGCAGGCCGGTTACCTCGACCTGATTTACTCCGTATTGATCGCCAGCGGACAGATATTCAAGCTCATTCGACTGAAAAACCAGCGCATTGCCCTCAGTCGTGCGTGGCATGGCAACGCGAGTTAAAATCCTGGTTGGGTCCGTTGATGAGTGATGGGTCACACGATGCGGCGCTATTCGCATGCAATGACGCTGCGGAAGTGAAGGTGGCGCATGTCGGGCGGCGCGGAATCGCCGTGACCAGGATCGACAACGTCCTGCACGACCCCGAGGGCGTCGCTGCCCTGGGTTTCGGCCAATCTTACGCTGAGGACCGCGGCAATCTTTACCCTGGCTTGCGGGCTTCAATGCCCGAGAGCTTCTCGACCGCGTTTCGCGCCTGGCTCACCCCGATCCTCCGGCGCAGCGGCGTGTTGGCGGGTAATCAGGTCATCAATCGTGATGCAAGTTTCTTCTCTGTTGTGACCACTGCGAGCAGGGACCTGCTGCCAATCCAGTGTATACCTCACTATGATTCGACAGACCCCAATCTGTTCGCGGCGGTGATCTATCTATGTGACACCAGGTTTTCCGGGACATCCTTCTACAGGCATCGCAAAACCGGATATGAGGAAATAACGGAGGAAAACCGGGAGAATTATCGGCTCGCTCTCGATAGCGATATGCGCAGACATGGAGCTCCGAAGAGAGAGTATATGAATGGAGATAGTTTGCTGTTTGAGGTGATTTTCTCGAATGAATTGCGCTTCAACAGCGCAATAATCTATCCTGGCAGGATTCTTCATGCCGCAAATATCGAAAGACAGTTCAATCCGCCGAAAGACAGGAGCGAATGGCGCCTGACTGTCACGGCGTTGCTGCAAACGGCTTAGGCCGGTCGTATTCCGCAAAACTCCGGACCTGAGCCTTCAGCCGGGCCTTCGCCGGCTTGAACGGTCGGCGGAAAACTTTGTGCGCCGCGCGCGGCCGTTACCCATGTCCCCGCTACAAACCGTCACGGATGTGATCGGAATAGACAAGCAAATCAAAGAATACGCAAGGGACAATGCGCCCTCGAGGCGCTACGTCGGAGGGGAGGTGAGAAGTGCCAGCGCGTCCGGGCAAGTACGCGTTCGCGATAATGGTGAAAGCACCCCGCAACGGCGAGGTGAAGACTCGTCTCGTCCCCCCGTTACGCTCGGAAGAGGCATCGCTTCTCAGTACGTGCTTCGTCAAGGACATCCTGGCGAATCTTCTCGCGGTCTCTGAGACCGTACCGGTCGACTGCTATGCGGCTTATTCGCCTGCCGGAACCGAGGCGCTATTCCGCGCCCTCCTCCCGGCGCAAATCCGCATGCTGCCGCCGCGCAGCATCGGGCTGGCCAACAGCCTGCCCGATGCCATAGAGGATCTGATTGCCGGCGGCTACGAAGGCGCGTGCCTCGTCAATGCCGACAGCCCGACTCTTCCGACCTCGCTGCTGATCGACGCCATCACGAGCTTGCGCGCTCCCGGCGATCGCGTCGTTCTCGGCCCTGCGACCGATGGGGGCTATTATCTGATCGGCCTCAAACATCCGCACAGGCACCTCTTCCACGACATCGCCTGGAGCACGGAACGGGTATATCGGCAGACGGTCGAACGCGCGGCCCGCATCGGACTCGAGGTTGTCACGTTGCCCGCCTGGTACGATGTCGACGATGCGGCTTCCCTGAGCTGGCTGTGTCGAGAGCTGCTCGGCGGTCAGCGCCCGCCGCAATGCATTTTGGATGGCTACGTTGCTTCCCAAACGCGTCACTATCTGGGCGGGTTGATAGCCGCGGGTGGCCGGCGCCTGGGCATGAATCCCACGGAGCCCATCTCGCCATGAATGCGGACCGATGGCGCGTACGGGCACTGACGGCCATCGGAGCGATGCTGCTGCTACTGACCGGTGTTGGCCTCTGGCGCCAGCACATCTACGACACCGACGGCTTTACCATCCTCGCTCTGGTGCAGGGCGCGCTCTATCTCGCGGCGGTCGCGCTGACATGGCGCGGCGGGCTCTCGCGGCGCGCGCTCATCGCGGTGCTCGCGGTGGCCGCGCTCACGCGCATCGCGGTGCTGCTGGCCCCACCCTACCTGTCCGACGACATCAATCGCTACGTCTGGGATGGTCGGGTGCAGGGAGCCGATATCAATCCCTACCGGTATATCCCAGCTGATCCGCACCTCGCAGGCCTGCGCGACGAGACGATCTTCCCCAACATCAACCGCAGCTCCTACGCGCCAACGATCTATCCTCCAATCGCCGAGTACATCTTCTTTCTCGGTACCCGCCTGGGCGAATCGTTGACCGCGATGAAGGGGACCCTGCTTGCCTTCGAGCTGGCCGGGGTACTGCTGCTGCTTCGCCTGCTCGAGGACTGGCGTCTGCCCCGCGAGAGAATCCTCATTTACGCCTGGCATCCGCTGACGCTCTGGGAATTTGCAGGCAGCGGCCATGTCGATGCCGCTGTCGTGACCTTTGTGGCGCTCGCCCTCTGGGCGCGCAGGCGCCAGGCGGCCTGGCTCGTGGGCAGCGCGCTCGCGGCGGCCGCGCTCGTGAAAATCTTCCCGGCCGTCCTATTCCCGGCGCTCTATCGCCGCTGGGATTGGAAGGTGCCCGTCGCAGGAGCCGCGACGGCCATCCTCGCCTACGCGCCCTTCATCGGCGCAGGTAGCGGAGTGCTCGGCTTCCTTCCCGGCTACCTGCGGGAAGAGGGGCTGCAGAGCGGCGCCGGATTCTTCCTCTGGAATCTGCTCAGGAGCGTGGTGCCGCTGGAGCCGGTGGGGCAAGCGGTGTATCTGGGGCTCGCCGCCGCGGCTCTCGTGTCGCTCGCTGTCCATAGCCTCTTCACCGCGGAGGGCCGCTACCTAGCCTCGGCGATGACGCTGGCGGTCGCGGCGATGGTTCTGCTGTCGCCCCACTACCCCTGGTATTTCGCTTGGATCGTGCCGCTCATCTGCTTCATACCTCGTCCATCGGTCCTGTATCTGACGGTCTCATGTCCGCTGCTCTATTTCGTGCCCGGTGGGGGGGACCTTGAAGGGGAGCGCATGGCGTTCGAATGGGCGATGTACGGGCCCTTTGCGGCACTCCTCGCCTTCGAGCTCTGGCGGGAACGCGCGGCACGAACCGGCATCAGCTGGATCAAGGGGGTGGGATGAGCGGTGACACTGTCGCTGCCGGCGGGCGGGTGCTGAGCCCGGCGCGATACTTCGAGCACGTGGACGAGCACCGCGGCCCGCTGGCCGAGGCGGAGCCGGTGTGCCTCTATCTCGAGACGACCAATCGCTGCAATCTCCTGTGTACCACCTGTCCGCGCACTTTCGAGGACCTCGAGCCACCAGCCGACATGAGCTGGGAGCTCTTCACCTCGATCGTGGATCAATTCCCACGCATTGCGCGCGTGGTTCTGCACGGCGTCGGCGAGCCGATGATGGTGCGTGCGTTGCCGCGCATGATCCGCTACCTGAAGGATCGCGGCGCCTACGTGCTGTTCAACACCAACGGCACGCTGCTCACGCCGCGCAAGGGCCGGGAGCTCATTGATTCCGCATTGGACGAGCTGCGTATCTCGCTCGACGCAGCCTCACCGGACACGTTTGCGCTCGTGCGCGGCCGTGACATGTTCACTCGAATCCTGGGCAATGTCCGGGCTTTCACTACCACGCTGAACGAGTTGAAGTGCGCAACGCCCCGAGTCTCGCTTTGGCTGACGGGTCTCAAGGAGACCATCGCCGAGCTGCCGGCTTTCGTGCGAGTTGCGCACGACATCGGCGTCCTCGAGGTGTATTTGCAGCGTCTGGTGTATTTCCCTGCAGGGCAGGGTTTGGCGCGCCCGGAATCGGCACTGTTCGAGCAGCTCAACGCGGCGGATGAAGGAATCATCCGTGAAGCCGCGGAGCTGGCCAATTCTCTGGGTATCGCCTTCAACGCCTCGGGCGCGACGGAGCCCGGCACGAGCCTGCGCCAGCAGCAGGACAAGCAGCCCTGGTCGCTGTGCCGTCGCCCGTGGACTCTCATGTATTTCACGGCGCACGGTAGAGCACTGCCCTGCTGTATTGCCCCATTCTCGATGCGCGGCTACGCGAGCTTCACGCTCGGCGACGCCACACAACAGAGCCTGCGCCAGATCTGGAATGGCGCGCGCTATCAGGAATTCCGCGGTGCGCTGCTGAGCGAGCACCCCCCGGCTGCCTGCGCGCGTTGCGGTCTTCGCTGGAGTCTGTGATGGCGGAGACCGGAAAAAACCATTCCGACGCCTGCCTCCCGAAGCTCTCCGGGCGAAGGGAGGCGCTCGTAATGACCTGCCGTCCCCGTGTCGCACTGGTCATTCCGACGCTCAACGAGGAAGGCCCGGTCGGCGAAGTGATACGCGCAATCCCACGCGACAGTGTTGATGAAATCATCGTCGCCGACAGCGGCAGCGATGATCGTACGGTCGAACGGGCCCGCCTCGCCGGCGCCCGAGTCATCGTGGAACGCCAGCGCGGCTATGGCCGGGCCTGCGCAGCCGGCGCCCGGGCCGCCCGGGACTGCGGCGTCATCGTTTTTCTCGACGGCGACGGCAGCGATCGACCCGAGCTCGTGCCGACGCTGCTCGAACCGATCCTCTCCGGCACGCACGACTTCGTGATGGGCACGCGAACGCGGGGCGAACGCGAGCCCGGCAGCATGAACGCGCTGCAGATCGTGGCAGGCTACGTTGCCGGCGCGCTGACGCGCCTGCTCTACGGCGTTGCCTACACCGACATGTGCGCCTTTCGCGCCATCCGTCGCGAGGCACTCGATCGGCTCGGTATGCGCGAGATGACCTATGGTTGGAACCTGGAAATGCAGATGAGAGCCGCTCGAGCCGGGCTGCGCATCCTGGAGGTCCCGGTTTCGCATCGATGTCGCAGGGGCGGTGCCTCCAAGGTTTCGGGAACCCTCATGGGCACGCTGAAAGCCGGGCTTCGCATCGGTCTGACTTTCGCGCGGGTGGCATGCGAACGGCGCAATCGCGAGTCGCTATGAACAATCCACTGTCCGATGCTCTGCATTTCCTGGTGCAGCCCTCCTGGACCACGGGCGTCTATTGGCTGTTGGTCCTCGGCAGCATCGCTACCGCCATGTATACCTGGACCACGATCGAAGGGCAGCGGTCGTTGCGCCATGTGGGCGACTGGATATGCCGTTTGCTCATCGGCTCGATGTGGTGGCAGCAGACCCTGTGGAAGCTGCCCCCCTATTACACCGACAATCCGAGTGAGCCGACGACGAGCGGCCTCTATTATTGGATGACGCAGATGGGGAAATCGGCGTCGATCCCGCTTCAGGCCGATTTTGTCAACAATGTCGTCCTGCCCCATTTCTATCTGTTTGCGCCCGTCGTCTACGGGCTCGAGGTGCTGACCGCGGTGTCGCTCATGCTCGGCATCTTCGTCCGGTTCTGGAGTCTCATCGGGGCGCTGCAGGTCCTGAATTTGTGGCTCGGGCTCTACAATGCCGCGGGAGAGTGGCCGTGGACGTACTTCTTCCTCCTCACGCTGCAATCGATCTTCGCGCTCCATCAGTACGGCAGGAGCCTGGGACTCGATGCGATCATCGTCGAGCGCTGGGCGCGCAGGCCGAGCAGCGGCGGTGCCTTGTCCCGCCTGGTGCTCGGCGCGCTGACGTGAGGATTCGGGTGACTCCACGAGTCTTGAGGAACTTTCGGGGGAATACCATGAACCATGACACTGCGGTCTCGAGCGCAAAGGAAATGGCCGATCGCGTGCTGGCGCCCGCGGCCCCGCAAAACGACAAGGAGGGTCGATTCTCGGTCGAAGCTGTCGGGGCCTTCGGTCGCGCGGGACTCCTCGGATTGATGCTGCCGGCCGAGGTGGGCGGCGCTGCGCTCGGTCCCCGCACGTTCGCGGCAGTCGTCGCAACGTTGGCCCAGGCAGACGCATCGGTCGCAATGGTCTATCTCATGCACGTATGTGCCACCGCCACCATCGCCGCAGCGCGTGCCGGCGCCACGGTCGCGCCGACCTTGAAGGAAGTTGCGGCCGGCCGGCATCTGTCCACCCTCGCGTTCAGCGAGGCCGGATCGCGCAGCCACTTCTGGTCGCCGGTCTCGCGCGCGCGCCGAAGTGAAGCTGGGGTACGCCTCAGCGCCAGGAAATCATGGGTCACGAGTGCGGGACACGCGCACAGCTATGTGGTCTCCTCACTCGCGCCGGAAGGCAGCGCAGCAACCGACTCGACGCTCTATCTCGTTCCGGCCGGCGCGCGCGGGCTGTCGATCGCAGGTCCCTGGGACGGAATGGGATTGCGAGCCAACGCTTCCGCGCCGATGGCTCTCGAGGATTGCGAGGTGCCGTCCGCGCATCAGCTCAGTGATGACGGCGCGGGCTTCCAGGCGATGCTGCAGGTGGTGTTGCCACTGTTCAGCCTCGGCACGGCGGCAGTGGCCCTGGGCCTGTGCCGCGCTGTCGTAACGGCAACCACAACGCATCTGAAGACCGCCCGATTCGAGCATCTTGGCCGGAGCCTCGGTGAAAGCCTTCCGACGCTGCGCGCGCAACTCGCAACGATGCAGATCGAGACCGATGGTCTTGCGTCTCGTGTGGACGACCTCATCGATCACCTCGAGCGGCCGCGCGACACGACGCTGCTGCGCGTTCTTGAATGCAAGGCCGGGGCCGGAGACGCAGCGATCGCCGTCACCTCAACGGCCATGCGCGTCTGTGGAGGTGCCGCATTTTCCAAGCACTTGAGCGTCGATCGGTTGTTCCGGGATGCTCATGCCGGTGCGGTGATGGCGCCGACGGGCGATGTGCTGCGCGAGTTCATCGCCAAGGCTGTTCTGGGCATGCCGCTGTTCTGATCGAGCGAACACTCAACGAGCGAGGTGTTGGTTATGAATCGAACCATCTGGGTCGGGGCCGTCGCGTATGATCCGAAGGTGGTCTCGATCTGGGAAGGGATGCGACGCTATTTTCACGAGGAGGCGCATCTGCCCGTCGAGGTCGTTCTATTTCAGAGCTACGAGGCGCAGGTGAGTGCTCTGCTGGCCGGACCCGGTGCGCCGCGCATTGACATCGCCTGGAACACGAACCTGGCGTACCTGCAGGCGGACGCATGGAGCGCTCATCGCTGCCGACCGATCGCGATGCGCGACACCGATGTGGGCTGGACCAGCAAGATCTTCGCGGTCAGCGGCGGCTCGATAGTTGCGCTTGACGATGTAAGAAATAGCACCCTGGCGCTCGGGAGTCGCGACAGCGGGCATGCCGCAATTCTTCCAGTGCACTTTCTCGAGAGTGAAAGACTGATCGAAGGACGCGACTACCACACCTTGCGCTTCAACAGTGACCTCGGCAAGCACGGTGACACCGGCACGAGCGAGGTCGAGGTCGTGCGCGCGGTACTCGATGGAAGGGCCGAGGCCGGTGCCATCGGCAGCCCGTTCTGGAACAGAGTGCGTAGCCAGCACCTGGTGCCGGAAGGCGCATTGACCGAAATCTGGACGTCGCCGCCCTACAATCACTGCATGTTCACGGGGCGGCCCGATCTCGACCTGGCCTTGGAGCAGCGGTTCGCCGAAGCGCTGTTCGGGATGAGCTATGACAATCCGAGCCATCGCACCGTGCTCGAGGCCGAAGGCCTGCGCCGCTGGGTCGCCCCGCAGCTTGAGGGATACCAGGCCTTGCGGGACGCCTCGGCGCGACAGGGCTTCTTCGAGCGCCCGAAGACATAGAGACTGGCAGCCTGTCCGACCTGTGCTGACTTGCTGCGCAGGCCGCGAAAGTCGCGCCTTTCGCGGCAGGCAACGAAGCCACTGTCCGAAAAACGGCCGCAGGCCAGTTTTTCCACTTTAACTAGCGCAATCACGCGCAATTGAAGATCGTTGCCAATTGACGCTGGTGCCCGGTCTCGCGGTCGAGCGCACGACGAAGTGCGGCAAAGGCTTCCGCGAGCGGGAAAATCTCGGTGGTCAGGAGCAGGTCCGCATCGTCGGCCCCGACCGGATGCCAATAGACACCCTCAGCCGTGATAGTAATCTCCGGAACCAAGTCCGCGCGCGCAAGGGCGAGACCCTCCGCGGCAAAGCCGCGCAAAGCGACTCGGCGAATCACCCGATCCTCTGCGCGGATTTGCTGTGCATCGAGGAAGCGGCTGAACTCCTGCGCCTCGGCCTCGTCGGACACTGTCGCCGCCAACCGCACCCGGAAGCCGTCGGCCCGAGCGCGCTCAATACCCCTCCACGCATGCGCCCAAGTGCCCTTTCCGCGGTGGTGGTCGTGCCGCTCGGGAGTTGGGCTGTCCAGACTGATCTGCAGGGTCACGCGTTCACGCGGCAATGTACGGAGGCTTTGGAGGCGCCGCCCCGTGAGCAGCATGCCGTTCGTGAGCACCGTAGTCGGCGCGGCGGCCGCGCATGCTGTGAGAATCTCGCCAATGTCCGGCAGAAGAAAGGGCTCACCCCCGGTGACGAAGAGCTCCCCGACAGCCAGCTCGGCCGCCTCGCTTGCAATCCGCCGCACGCGCTCCAGACCAAGCGCGCGTCGAGGCGCTTTGGGCGAAGAGCGGACGCAGCAGTAGTCGCAGCGCAAGTTGCAATCGAAATTCGTGTAAAGCCAAACTCGCGAGCCGACTGGGCGGCCGTCGTCGGTCGCCGCCGGCGCCTCTCCGCATCTCAGGACCCATCGGCTGCGTTCCCCCTCGACGGTCGTGTCGACCAGACTGTTGCGGGTGAAGCGACACCAGGCGTCGAGCTCGACGCCGAGGTTGGCGTCGTTGCTCACGACCGCGATCAGATCGCCCGGACGTGCACGGCGCAGTGTGGCGATCAGCTCCGGCAACAGGCCGGAGCTGAATGTCTTCGCTCCCGCATCGAGTTCGAAGCTGGCTTTCATCGGCGTCCGTTGCCGCCGCGGTACACCGGCCGAGCGGATTCTACACGGGCCCGTCCATTGTTTATTGCGCGTTCACCCACGTGTCCGACCCCACCAGCTTGACGGACACATCCGAAAAGAAGACTCGCAGCGGCTTGCCGTCCGCCGTCCCGCGACGCTCCGTTGAGATAAGGAGAGGACCAGCTTTCTTGTAGCCTGTCCACGTCGCGCTGACGAGACTTGGCTTCTTGGGGCCACCACGATGAAAGGCGAATTCCTCCACTCGCTCATCGGGCCCGAGGTAGAGCTCCCAAGTGTCGCCCGGCGAATCGCCACCCTCCGAGGGATACTTCACCACCACTCGCTTCGCCGCACCCTGCCCCAGCGGCGAGTTTTGCATGCCCAAGTCTTGTACATCCGCGCTGTCATCCCAGTAAACATGCAAAGGGAACAGCAGATTGTATTGATCGTTGACGAAAGCCGGGTCGATTTCGTCCGTCACGTTGGCAGGTGCGCCGTTGAGCTCAGACCGAACATAGGTAACCTTCACGGGCTTGCCGCTCTTATCTTTTCCCTCGTACGAGACTTGGTCGGTCTTGGGCCGCCAAACCCATGAACGAGAGATATTCACTCCCGGCAACTCTATATTGAACGTATAGCGGATCGCTTCAATTTTGCCAAAGGACTCGAGGCCTTGTGACTTGGCAATCTGCCGGGCAATGGGCGGGCGCGTCTGCGCCCGGGAGGTTGCCGCAAGGACCAACACTCCGACAAACAGACAACAGATCGCCGTTGCGCGGCCCAACTTTGTCATGGATGGACCCTCCTCAGTAGATGGGATTTCGTGTTGGATGACACGCAAACGCCCATGAATGGAGAAATAGCGAGTGGTGCGGTTGGCGTCAGTCTATTGTAGCGGAGGTGAGCCCTTCTTACCTGCAGATCGCGGCGACATTCTCTATTGCTTGTGCTTCAGCGCCGCCGCCGCGCGCCCACCAACACCGCGCTGCATTGCACCATTCGGCCGTGCGCGTCCTCGCATCCGCGCAAGCGCTCGAGATGACCAGCGAGCGCGCTAAACGATGGGCCGTCGATCGATCGGCTCATCGTGTTCGAGCTTTGAGATCACCGGCAACGGGTCCTGCACCCCGCCCATCGTGACAAGTGAGCAAGCCACGAGCGTACGCGCACCGGCCTGCAGCGAGCGGCATCGATCAGTGAGTCGAGCGTCCGCGTATCGAGCCAAGCGTAGCCGCGACCCATGACCTCGACGTGAAGCGCGCGTCGGCGCAGATACTCTCGATTCAGGTCGGTTATGTCGAGCTCACCGCTGCCTGACTGCGCGAGGCCGCGCGCCAGCTGCGGCGCCATCTCGTCGAAAAAGTAGAGCCCGGTGACGGCATAGTGAGTGCGCGGCGCACTCGGTTTCTGCTGGATGTCCAGCGCCTTTCCGGAGCTGTCGAAGTCGACCACTTCATAACGCTCCGGGTCCGGTACGCGGTAGGCGAAGACCGTCGCACCTTCACGTCGCCGGTCGGCGGAGCTCAATAGATCCGCCAGGCCGGGGCCGTGGAAAATGTTGTCCTCCAGAACCAGGGCGCTGGGAGCAGGTCCGTAGTGTTCCCCGGCAATGATGATCGCCTGCGCGATACCAGCCCGCCGCGTCTGCTCCGCATAGCTGAACCGCACACCCCACTGGTGACCATTGCCGAGCACCGCCTGGAACCGCGGCAGCTCTTGCAGGGTCGATATGATGAGGATGTCGCGGATTCCCGCAAGCAGCAAGACGCCCAATGGGTAGTGAATCGCCCGCTTGTCATGTACGGCAAGCAGTTGCTTGCCCCTGACCAGCGCAAGGGGATCCAACCGAGTGCCGGTGACACCGGTGAGAATGATGCCTTTGCGCTCCACTCAATCTGCTCCGGCGGGTGTCATTGAGCGAGGCTCTTGCCATGTTCACCGCGCTCGCGGGCAGGTGCTGTCGAGGCTAACAGCAAGCAGTCAAGAAGATCACCCAGAATCACGGGCTTCAAGAGGTACCCGGCAAAACCGGGTACGGGGAGACCGTGCCCATCGGCACCACGGTGCCCGACCGATGTCAGCAGGATGAGTCGGGTTTCGCGGAACTGCGCATCGGCATTGATGCGTCTGCCCAACTCTATCCCATCGCAATCCGGCATCCGATGATCGAGCAGTGCGATCTGGAATGCTCGCTGCGCGCGGGCCGATTGCTCCAGGGCCCAAAGCGCTTCTGCGGCGGACTGCACACACACACCTTCGATCCCGCAGCGACGCAGTTGTGCAGCCAGCGCGGCGCAGGCGGTTGCGTTGTCATCGACTACCAGCACTCGTCGGCCCCGCAGCACCTTCGGCGGCCTCGGACGCATGGGATCGAGCCACGCCTTGACGCCGAGTCGCGCCGTGAACCAGAACATCGATCCGACGCCTTCACAGCTGTCGACGCCCACTTGACCGCTCATCACTTCGACGAGTCGCTCGGCGAGCGGCAGCGCGACCTTTGCCCCGTCGAGGGGGCCAATCGTGGCGGCATCGAGCTGGGAGACCGGGCTGCGTAGCGCATCCAATACGGCCGCTGGGATTCCACTGCCCGTGTCGCGCACCTTGAACAGAATGCGTGCGCTGTCCCGATCCGCCTCGATCAGTTTGACACGCAGCGCAATTTCGCCATCGTTCGTGAAGTTGAGGGAGGTATCGCACAAGGTCAGGAGCATCTGCCGCAATCGCAGCGGATCGCCCCTGACGAGGTCGGGGGCCGCAGGCTCCACGTTTGCGGTCACTTCCACCCCCTGTCCCTCCGCCTGAATGGCGACTACGCGCGTGATGTCCTCCAGCGTCTTGCGCAGATCGAACTCGATCTGTCCCAGCTCGAGTCCAGCTGCCTCGATTTGTGGAACCTCCAGGGTGTGCTTCGGCACATTTCCTCTTCTTGCGCAATGGTCACGCGATGAGAACCTGCAGCGCGCCCCCACCGGCAAGCAAAACGATGGCAGAGAAAGCACGACGGCTTGTCTCGAACACGACGGGGACACGAAAAAGGTTCCGTGAGCTCGCGAACGGTTCCTTACGGCCGAAAGTCGCCGGCGCGTGTCCGACGCTGCCTGTCCGGATCCGCCGCAGGCATCAGGTCCCTCGCGGCGCGGGACTCAATAACTGACCGATAACGTGCCGAGGACGCGGCGTTCGACGCCCGGGCCGGAGGTTTGTCGCTGCTGCGAGTGCAGCAGATTCTGGCCGGACACAGACAGGGTGAACCGGCGGTTCATCTTATAGCCGAGGCGGCCGTCCATCGAGACGTAGGAGCCGATCGGAGTCAGGGCAGAAGCAGCACCGGCCGATCCCGCGGTCAGGCATTCGGTACGGGACTGGTAGTGCAGGTAGGTGGTGACCTCCCAGGGCCCGCCCGACCAGCCGATCTGCCCGTTGATCATATGCAGAGGCGTGACATGCTGGAAATCGACCAGGTCGATGCCCCCCTGCGCCGCCGGCGTCAGATGATCCCTGATCCGCTCGAGGCGGTAGTCCAGTTCCCAGCTCCAATTCTGCAGGAACGCGCCCCTGGCGCCCACTTCCATGCCGAGCGCACTGGAATTACCCACATCGGCCGGCGTGAAATAGGTCGAGCCCGGGCCCTGCACCCGCCCGCCTCGCAGCGACACGATGTCGTCCGTGTCCTTTTTGAACACGCTGGCGCGCAGCATTCCATTGAAAGCGGGCACGAGGCGATCCCAACCCACTTCGTAATTCATGACCGTAGTGGGGTCGAGCCCGGGAACTCCGGTAACATTGATACGCGGGCTGCTGACCAGGAACGCGCCGTCGTTCACGAGGCTCGGCACCTGCACGCCGCGGCCAGCGATGAACCGCAGCGTGTCGGCCGGGTCGGCCTGCCACACCAGGCCGCTGTTGTAGCTGGCTGTGTTGAAATTGCGCTGCCAATCCGCGTTGCTGAATGGATATCCCGGCGGGCGGTAGCCGCTACGGCCAAGAGAGAGATGGTCCAGACGCACCGCATCGGTCAACGTGACCGAGGGAGTCAGCCGCCATTCCCACATGCCGCCGAAGGAGACAACGTCATAGAACACGTCGGCGCCCCGTACCGTCGTGGTGCTCTCGGTGTTGTAGCGGTACTCGGCGGAGACACGCAGGGTGTGCCGGCTACCCAGGCGGAACACGTCCTGCAGCTGCGCTACCGACACTCGGTTGTGGAAATTGTAGTCGCTGCCCGTCAGCCCCGGCGTCACGTCCGAACTGATCCAGTTCGTGTAGGCCGTGGCCTGGAGCAGGCCGTAGAGGCTGTCGGCATTGAGCTGGGCCCTCAGAGAATCGGTGTGGTAGCGGGCGTAGTTGATCCGGTACGCCGGGTCCATCTGGTTCTGCGCGACATCCGCATGGCTGGCCTCCAGGTCGAGCTGCGCTCGCGCACCCAGACGAACCACGCTGTCCAGGTCGAAGGCATCCCGGCTGTTGTGACGCCGCGGCTGCACGGCCACCGCTGTGGGAATCCTGGTCGAGAAGTCGTCGTCGGCGCGGCCGCCGGCGCTGATGCGCACCGCAGCCGCATCGCCGGGCTTGAAGGTGCCCAGCACGGAACCTTGTGCCAACCCTTGAGTTCCCCCGGTCACCGTCAACTCATTGGCTTCGTCGTAGGATGGATTACGGGTGACGATGTTGATTACGCCGTCGACCGCGTTGAAGCCGAACAGCGCCGAGTTAGGTCCTTTGACCACCTCGATCTGGCGGATCGCGCCGAGCTCGACCGGCAGCGCGCTCCAAGGCGTGAAACCGTAGAAATCGGCGTACACCTGGCGGCCGTCGATCAGTACCAGCAGGCGCGAGGAGAACGCCTGGTTGTAGCCGCGCATACCGACATCGGCATTGTCGTTGTTCCACCGCAGCACGTCTACGCCAGGGACGTGGCGCAACACCCCCGGTATGTCATATGCACCGGAACGGCGGATGTCGTCGGCAGTAATGATCTCCATCGTCGCCGGCACGTCACTGGCGCGTTGCGGCGATCCGGTGACGCTGGTGGTGATCGGTTGACCGAACAGTTGCTGGAGCGCACCGTAGTCGACCGACTGAGCCTGAGCTGCCGAAGGCAGCAGCGAGAAGAGAACGATCGCCGCGGCAGCCACGTGGAGTGTGACTCGGTTGTTGACGAATTGCTCCGTGTAAAAACGCCGAAAATCGGTGCCGCACACACAGGCGCTGCCGGTCCAATTTTCGTACATCGGTGAGGGAAAGATGAGGTTCATCTGCGTTTCACTACCATCGCGAAGACCGGTGAGAAGCGCGCGCCCAC
>CAZDTG010000031.1:4395-6786 GCA_964508005.1 uncultured Steroidobacteraceae bacterium | reverse complement strand
AGGTTCATCTGCGTTTCACTACCATCGCGAAGACCGGTGAGAAGCGCGCGCCCACAGCCTCCGCCAAGGCCGCGTCGAGGACAATTTCGACCCTGGGTTCGGTGCGTACCATGAGTACGCAGAGCTTCTCGTCGAGACAGGCCGGATCGCTGGAAATGCTCACGACCCGACGGCGATGTATGGCTTCCAGGACCGCTTCAGCTTGCCCCGACGCACCGGGCATGAGGAATAGCGCGTCCAGGCGCCCCCGGAATTGCGCGAGGTCGGCGGTGGAGATCACTGCGGGCCGGAGCATTACCGAGTTCGGCCCGGGGATAGCACTGACGAGTTTGGCGGTCTCGGTAGCGGAGGCTTCGGCAGCGGGCATTTTGGCTGCATAGACCACTCCGATCACGAGACTTTCGCCACGCGGCAGGCTCTCCACAAACCCCAGCGCACCGACCGCGGCCCGCAGATCGCTGCTGCTGACGTTTTCAGCCGCGCGCACTGCGTGCGGGTCCGATTGAGCCTTGTCGGCGTTTTTGCGATTGGCAGAGGCCGTCCCGGGTCGAATCTCGTCGCCGTCCGAGTCCGGGAGACTGATCGTGCTCACCTTTTCACCGAGCTTCGCGGGATCTTGGACGACCGAGATGGTGACATCAGCAGGATCGCTCTTCACCGGCCCAGCCCAGAGGGCGCTCGATGCGCAGCCGGCGAGCAGTCCCCATGACATTACAGCCTTCATCGAGCACACCGGCGCGTGTGCGATTGCAAAAAAGCGGATATCCTCACGCACCGAGCCCCGCGGATGCGCTCTGTGTCGCGTTCGAGACGGCTCCCGGATCCTTCGGCGCCCGCACCCTGATCGGCACCTCGAGTCGACGCACCAGCGACCCGCCGGAGAGCTGCACGACCAGCGTCCCGCTGCGGGTACCGGTGGCGAGCAAGGGCAGCTCCAACAAATTAGCGCCCTCTTTCAAATCAGTGTGCCAGCTGATATGACGTAAATGAGGGCGCCCCTGGATCTGCACGTCGTCGGGCAGCCACATGGAAATATCGGCGTCGCGCACCGCACTGGTTGCGCGAAACAACAGCGCGACCCTCTGCACACCCGTTCCCAACTCCACGGGCTGGGCGGTCAACACGACTTCAGGGCGCTCGGAATGCACGCCGGACAGCTCCATGCCCAGCCGCACGCCGAGACCCACCAGCAGCACCGCCGCAGCGGCGATGGCGGGCCCGAACCAGCTTGCGCGCTGCCAGCGGGGTCGTGCCGCAGGCGCAGAGCGGACAGCCGCTCTCAGCATCGACTCCAGAGCACCCGGCGCGGGCTGTGGGACGGCCAGATCCGCAAGGTGGCGGCGCAGCGCCCGCCGTTGCTCCAGGTCGTGGCGGCAGCGCACGCAGGTGCGCAAATGCTGCTCCAGCTCCTGACGCTCAGGTGCCGGCAGCAAAGCATCGAGATAGTCCTCGAGCCATTCGGTAGTGTGCTCACACTTCATTGTCAGCTACCCCATAGCCCGACAGCGGTGCGCCCAGGTCGGCCGACTCATCCGTCAACACGACATTTGACGGAAAAAGGTTCCGCTGCTGCAGGGCTTTTTGCAGATGAAGGTGGGCGCGATGCAGGCGCGATTTGGCCGTGCCCAGTGCAATACCGAGGATACTCGCGGCCTCCTGCAGCTCGTAGCCCTCCACGTCCTTCAACAGAACCACCGCGCGCTGCTCTTCAGGCAACTGGACCAGCAACTCCTCGAGGTTCTGCATCAGGAGGCTCATTTCCACGCGAAATTCGGGGTTCTGCGAGCTCTCCCGCAGCTTCAGGGTGCCTTCGCCGTCATCCGCATCCGACGCGTGCTTCAAGGGGTTGCGCGCCCAGCGCCGCCGTTCGTCGACGAACAAGTGATACAGCGCTCGCGCGAGCCACGGCCGCAGGCTTTCGATCGCATCCAACTTCTCGGAACGCGCGTAAAGCCGTGTCAAGAGCTCCTGCAGCAGGTCCTCGGCCTCGTGTTGCCGTCCGGTGAAACGGTAGGCGAGGCGATACAGGGCCGGAAGATGTGGCCTCAGCAGTTCGGCAAAGACGTCCGGCCGCGATGTGCCGTCAGCCGCCTGTTGCCTTCTTTTTGTACCCAATCGGAACCGGATGACCACACCCTGAACTCATCCATGACGGCGGCACAGCTTAGCCGTTGCGATTGTGCACCGCACTGTCGCGTTCCGTAAAATTGTTAAATGGCGCTCCGACGTCGACCTGAGCTCACCACTGCCGAGTGTCTGACACTTGTCCCCCAAAAGCGCCACGATCCGCAACCTTGCCTTCCGATCAAGGCAGTCACAGCTCTCGGGCACAAAGCAGCCAAGACTTTAGTCTGAGCGGGGGCGCGACATAGCGTGACCGCGGAGCAGGGG
>CAZDTG010000031.1:0-4295 GCA_964508005.1 uncultured Steroidobacteraceae bacterium | reverse complement strand
GGGGCGCGACATAGCGTGACCGCGGAGCAGGGGTCGGGGCGCCCCCGCCTGCTAATTTTGCCGCAGAAACTCCGCCACCGAAATGATTCGGCGCGCACGCGTGTCCCAGAGAATGCATTGTAACGCTTCGTGAACTTGAGACAACTTCACACGAACCACATCCGCGAACAGATGCTGGTATTCATCGTGACACTCGACCAGGCGGTAATTGGGAATGCTGGCGGACAGGTGGTGGATATGGTGATAGCCGATGTTGACGGTAAACCAGTTCAGCCAGCCGGGCAGGACCAGGAAACTGGTTCCCGCGATGGCGCCGGTGTCGTGGTCCCAGAGCTCGCTGTCGCTCGCATAGGCGTGCTCGAAATTGTGCTGTACGGTGAACAACACGATGCCTATGCCGCCGGCAAACGCGACGCTGAGCAGATAGATGGTAAAAAACAGCGCGCTACCGCAGGCCCAACACATCAACATCCACATGTTGAGCAGTACGATGTTGTTCCAGAACATGTGCCAGTACTCGCGGGCGTTCCTGCAATGCCTGCTGCGGTAGCTTGCGGCGTGTTCGCGCAGCGACACGTCCGGCCGGCGCAGTTTGCCGGCAATGACGTGCAGCACGAGCCCGACGGTGATTTTCATCCAGTTGAAGCGCGGGCTGAAGATGAGATAGATGAAGCCGGCGAGAGGCGCCGCTGCGATGCTGCATTTCAGCCTGTACATGCGCTGCTGTGCGGCGGTTAGCGCCGCATATTCGTCCACCGACAGCGTCGCATAGGGCCCGCGGTATTTTTCCCAGTCGCCGTTGTGCGCATGATGGTAGTTATGATGTTGCGCCCAGACATGCTGCGGCATGCCCGCGACCACGCCAAGGAGAAATCCGGCCGCGCGGTTGAAGGAGCAGGTGCGAAACAGACTGCCGTGGCCGCATTCGTGCATCAGCGCAAAAACGCGCAGAGTGAGCAATGTAATCAGCAGGACCGCCGCCGCGGTGAGCCACCAGGACGCGGCGGCAGACAGGACCGCAGCCCACCAAAGCAGCGCCAGGGGCACCAGCGTGATCAGGACCTGGCTCAATCCCTTGAGGTCATCGGACTTGCCATACCGGCCGATCATCGCCCGCTTGTGTTGCTTGACGCGGTCGATCGACGACGTCATGGACACCCCGTTCGTTTCGCAACTTGTAATTATAGAAAGACAGCCTGCGGCAGTGTAGCAGAGTGGCGTAAGGGATAATGTGAACAGACGCATCGGCACCGGGATGCCTCCACTTCAGACATGATCGAGCGGCGGAAGTTCTCGAAATTCACGCTCCGACCAGGATGGAGGCAGGCCTGCGTGGTTGCATAGACGATACAGCTCGGGTCCAAGAGCACTCAAATCGCAGGCATTTTTGTTGCATATCGAGCAGACGAAGTTGGGACATCGCCCCTCGGGCTGACCGGCACGCGCCGCGCAACGGCGCCTCGGAAAGTCACCTCAGGGCTCGCCGGTATTCGAGTACGCATCAAGCAGGGCCTTCTCGATGACCGCGTCTGCGTTTCCGGAGAGCACCTCAGGGTACTTGTCGAGGAAATCCCGGACCATGACGAAAACCCTGTCACAAGTGGGGCTGTCCGTGAAGAACTTGGTCGCCATCAGCGGGACCAGCATCGGGAGAGCGGCAAGCATTCCGTTGAGCTTTTCCGGATTGATGTAATGCTTCTTCCGGCTTCCCGCCTGCAAAGCCCGCGCCAGCAGATCGGCCCTCTGCACCAGGCTTTTCTCCAGATCGACCACCGCGCAGACGTAGGATGTTACGGCCAGCGCGTCGTTTGCCTCCTTTTCCGACAAGTTTTCATGCGCTTCGAATCGCTGCTGCTGCCTGAGCCCGTTCTGGAGCCAATCGCCGTCGCGCACGTGCGGCGCCTCTGGAACTTCGGTGGCCAGGGCATTGCAGGTGACGAGCACCAGAACAGCTGGAAGGTATCGCATGAGCTGCCTCACGCTCGTGCTGAAATCTCATTTCAGTCATTGAAGGATTGTCTGAATGATGTTACCAGCACCGGCGATGATCGGATACGAAAAGCGGCCGACCGCGCCTCCGGCTCCGTAGATCACCGCAACCTTGTTCTTCAGCATCATCTCTGGTCTCCTTATGTTCTGTGCCCGGGTGGTTACACATGCCGCCCTCATGTGTAAAGCCGGCGTGGCGGCCCAAACTCATCGGTCGAAGGCGGCTTTTTTTTCGAGGGTTTCATCTGCAATCCCGTGCCGGCCAATTGACATTACGGTATGTCACGAGCCCTCGATGCTCGGTGAGCGGCGACAGTGCCGTGCTCAACCGAAGGAGACCCAGCATGATTCCTCTTAGCCGTACAGGCGCTTTGCGCAGCCGCTTGCCCCTCGCGCTCGCCCTCGGGGCGCTCGCCATCATGAGCGCGGGCGCGCAAGCTGCCGATCTCGATCAGATTACGATCTCCGCGCCAAGCGTGAAGACTGTCGGACGCGACGCGGCGACCGGCGCACCCATTGAGGAGGTCACGACGAAAGCCAGCATCAAGATCGATCCTGTGACACTCACCACCAATTCAGGTGTCGCGCTCGTCAAGGACAGCCTTTACGAGACCGCGCGCAAAGTCTGCGACTCCAACAGTCCAACCATCTCGGACGACGACGACAGATGTGTGATCGACGCCGTCAAGTCTGCGCAGGCGCAGCTCGATGCGGCTGTCGCGCGAGCCAGGAGCACCACGAACGGCTGACGGGATCCGGGCAATTTGGTGTCTGTGTTGGCCTGCGGCGGTCCGGAGCACCGCCGCAGCGCAGGGCCGTAACGGGAACTGCCGGGGTGGCAGCCGAAGCAGCCCGGGCTGATTCCCGATCCCGACCGGCCGCGCTATTTCGAAACCTGAAACACGGTGGCGCTGCTCATTTGCTGCCGCGCGATTCCAAGATCATCTTGACGAGCAGTGCTGCGGTGACCGTGAGAACGGCTTCCAAGGCAGGATCGAAAACTTCCATGAATAATCTCTCAAACAGTCGTGACCAGGTCCGCAGACGATGCGCGCCAGCCGCCTGCGGCGCCAATCGATTGATTTTATAATCCCCATAGACGCCATATATCGTCAAACCCCAGGTGTCCTGTCAGGACGCAGGCTGCGAGCAACTCGCACTCGCCCGGCCAACCCGGAGGTCAGTGTTTGACGATCACCGCGGAGCCACTCTTGTCGGGCATCGGGAGCGGCAACTCCGGCTTGTCGGCGAAGAACTCGTCAACCGCCCGGCGCGCTCCGGGCCAGGCGTTGTAGTCGTGGACCACCAGCAGTCCGCGCCGGGCCATCCGCGGATAGAAAAACCTGAGCCCATGCATGGTGGGATCATACAAGTCGGCGTCCAGGTGCACGAAGGCAAACGTCTCGGCGTGCAACGCTGCTGCCCCGAGGCTGTCGGGGAAGAAACCCCGGTGGAACATCACGCTCCCGGCCGGCCCGCCGATAAAGCGCCGTACCTGCTCCAGCGAGGTATCGGAAAACAATGATGTCGTGTGGGCCATGGCGCGCAGCTCCGGCACGGCACTGCGCTCGGTAAAGCCCTCGAATGTGTCAAAGAGGTGCAGCATCCTCTCGGGCGCATATTGATGGATGAGCCTTGCAGTTGCTCCCTTGTACACCCCCAACTCGGCGAAGGCACCCGGCACATTCTGTTCGATCACGGTGCGCAGCAGCAGAATGAGCATGTCCCGGCGCGTGTTGTCATGTGCGTCAACGCTGCAGATACGGCGGTTTACCCGATCGCCGCGCGGATAGAAGCCGCCGGTCATGCCCACCACCTGGGTCGGCCAATACGCCTTGGGGTGAATGTCCATTTGACCCTGCAGAAAGAAGGTCGCACCCTGGAACATCCGACAGGACTTACGCAGCGTATCGCGCGCGAATACGGGAAAGTTCCTGCGTGGATTGCTGAGCAGCTTCCAAATGACGCCGCGCACGTTTGGTGTCCGTCCTTCGATTCGTAGCCGGATGGCCATGCCCCGGCGCACCCGTCACACACATTTCGCGGCAGACTGCAGAGCTCGTGTTGCGAGCCGATTTCAGCTGGGCAAGGGGTCTGTTACGGGTGTAACGGCCTGCCAGCCGGGTCGGCGCTGGCTGGACACCCCGGAGGCACAGCGCTAGGATCCCCGGCGCCGCCGCGCTCGCTCTCAATGGATGGCAACAGGCCGGGGGGATTGTCAACTAAGGGGTGGCCATCCATGGCTCGGATCCTGCTGGTCGAAGATGACCCTGCGCTGTCGCGGGGAATCGTCGCGCTTCTCAAAG
>CAZDTG010000030.1:0-37339 GCA_964508005.1 uncultured Steroidobacteraceae bacterium | reverse complement strand
GCGGAATGTAGAAGCCGTCCTGGTATATGCCGACGGCTCCATCCAGCGTGATCTGTCCGGGGGCGACGGGTCCTTCACCACGGATGTATAGACTCAGCGTACTGATGGAATTCAGCGCCGGGGTATATGAGATGCTGGGAACCGCGGCCGCGATTCCACTGAGCCCCGTGATCCGTCTCTCTTCGAGATCGGCCGCGTTCAGCGTCGTCACGGAGGTCGTCAGGTTTTGCGTGTCGACCGCGGACGCCTGTGTGGTGGCGGTGCTTTCGCGGAAATTCGGCTCTTCTGCATGGGCAGTGACAGCCACCAGGCTCATTGCAGCCGCAGCCGCACGCTTGGCCGCGGCCAGGATCCGGTCCGTAACAGGCATTCGGTACTTTTGTGGGAAAAGGCTTTGTCCAGGGTACCGGGACTATATGACAGGATTAGGAAGCCCGGCCTCGCGCATACCGCGCGGGGCCGACCTGGGTCACTGTGTCGCATGACCTCAGCTTGCTATCAATCGCAACATTGAGGGAACATACTGCGAGCGTGCTGCCAAACGGGGCATGGAATCTTTCGGGCAGGCGCCTTCGCCGGGGACGGACCGACGGATCTGCGCATGCGCGAATGACTTCTGTCAGGCAGTCGTCAATTCAACTCAAAGAACCAACAATGCAGGTGTGACATGAAACTGCGATCCCGCTTCCTATCAGCGCTGCTTGCCGGCGCGTTCGGCGTCGGCGCCGCATCAACCGTGCCGGCCAACGAAATATTCCTCAAAATACCCGGCGTCAACGGCCCGGCGATCCAGCAGGGGTTTGTCGGAGATATCCCGCTACTCGCCTACAGCCAGGGGTTCGCGAATTCCGCGACCATCGGCAGCGCAGGCAGCGGGGCGGGGGCCGGCAAGACTCAATGCGGTGCCATCAACTTCACGAAGCTGATCGATTCCACCAGCACCATTTTGTTGCAGCATGTCGTCAGGGGAACTCGTATACCTGCCGCGACCCTGTACTTTTTGGGCGCAACGACCGGAGCTGGACCGATAGTCGTGCCCTACACCATTACCTTGACCGGAGTTACTGTGACCGCCATCTCTCAAGGCGACTCCGTGGGCAACGGTGCAGGTGCTCTGGGCATAACAGAGAATATCGCGCTGATCGCGGAGAAGTTCCAATTCACCTTCCGGCCCAGAAACCCCGACGGCACATACGGCCTTCCGGAAACCACCGGCTGGGACTGCCTCACGAATTTACCGTTTTGAACGGATGAGATGATCACAACCTTGCGCGCGCGGTGTGGCGCGGTAGGGCCACGCTCATGGTGACCCGGAGACGATGCGCTCAGCATTTCATTCGGCAGGTCCCATGTGGCATGGCGCTGGGACAGGGGCCGGCTGCCTGTCAGGCGGCTCTTGCTGAGCTTGCCGTTAGCCATCCTGAGTGATTCACGGCGACCGTGCTGCATCGGATCAGGTCGCGCGAGCATCGGATTGTGCAGCCGGGCCACGATTCTACGCGTGGCCGCACTGGCACCTTTCATGTGTGTCGCGGTCGCAAACGCAGGCCCGCCCGCGACGACGCATTCAGATCAGACGCCCACTCGGCAAAGACTTGCTCGCGAGCCGTTCGTGATACCACTCCGACAGGCACGGCAGTCGAATGACACGAAGGATCAAGAGCAGGAGCTGACGTTTGGTGAGCCTCCAGTGAGGCTTGTGCGCAATGTAGAGAATCCAACTCTAACGGCGTTTCTGCCGGAACCTTCCCATTCGACGGGTACCGCAGTCATCGTGGCCCCGGGCGGCGCCTTCATCATCCTAGCCATCGCTCACGAGGGTGAAGATGTTGCCCGGTGGCTCTCGGACCGCGGAATCGCAGCCTTCGTTCTCAGATACCGGTTGGCGCCGACCCCACGCGACGACGCACAGTTCAGAGCGCTAAGGGCTCGGCAGTTGCAGGATCCGACATTACTGACGACCATCATCAAGTCACAAGCCTCCATTGCGATCTCGGATGGCCGGGACGCCATTGCTCTCGTGCGAAAAAGAGCGGCGGAGTGGGGAATCGCAGCCGATCACATCGGCATCATCGGATTCTCTGCAGGCGGCGCCGTCGCTACAGGATCGGCGACGTCGTATAACGCGAGCAATCGACCAAACTTCGTCGCTTCAATCTACGGCGGCAGTGCCGACGTCAGTCTTTCGTCAGATGCGCCCCCGGCATTCATCGCTGCCACCAGTGATGATCCGGTGGTCCCGGCCAGTACCTCGGTTCAGCTCTATTCCAAATGGCGCGCTGCTGGACGCCCCGCGGAACTACATATGTATGTGAAGGGCGGCCACGGCTTTGGAATGAACCATCAGGGGCTTCCAAGTGATCATTGGATTGATCAGTTCTATTGCTGGTTGACCGCGGAAGGATTTGTGAGACCACCGGATTCGTCGTCATACAAACGTACTACGCAGTAGCGCGGGTAGGCGTCGCCCGCTGCTGCACAGGCCAAGACGGCGCCGCCTTCACATCAGTCACATCGAACTGTCATTTGGCAGTTGCCATAATCCTCGCGCGACTAAGGTCCAAATCCCTCTGAACTCAGCGATGGGTTCGCCTGACGAGAGCCGGGCGGAAGGTTACCGATGAGCATGAGAATAAAAGGGCACGCGAAAGTGCAGCCGCGCGTCGTACGCTGGCTTGCGGTACTGGCGCTTGGGGTCGCCGCGACCGGGCCGGCTTTCAGCCAATCCGCGCTGACTGGTCCCAGCACGATCATCAGTCCCCAGGCCGGCAGCCCTCCTGCCAACTGCAAGACCACGCAAACTTCGACGTGTCCGAATACGTATCAGGTGGCGCCCAACACGGGTACGACCAACACGACCGTGACGGAATCTCCGACCAGCTATACGTTTGGCAATACGTTCAATCAAACCGGAGGGACGTCGACCTTTTCAGACTTCGGCTCGTCCGTTTACGCCTCCGGCACGAAGTGCCCCGGCAGTCCGAACTGCCTCAATTCGAACCCGTTTCTGACGTGGAATTTTCAGGACAACTACGACTTCACGACGCCGTCCAGCGGGCCGCAGGTGCAGGGCGCAGTCCTCTCCTTCTCCATACCCAACGTCCCCGGCGGGGGGCTCGGTCTGACAAATGTCGAGGCCCGAATCGTCGCCTTTGCGCCCAATCAGACAGCGGATCAATTGGTCAGTACGAATCAGGTCACCGTCGTGGACGGGTGGCAGAGTGCCAAGACATCCGGCTCGGTCAATCTGTACACGGCCACCCTCAATTCGCAAACCCTGGCCGCCAACGCCGAGTATGTTCTGCAGATTCGCGGTGAAGCCCTCAACGCGGGGAGCTACACCGGTTCGGTTACATTCACCCCGGTTCCGATACCGGGGTCGATGCTGCTGTTGCTTTCAGGGCTGCTCGGTATGGCCGCGCTGAGCTATCGGCCCGCAGCTTCGATCGGCTCCGCAGGCCGCTGAGCCTTTGCCTCCTAGGGTGCGCGATTGGGGTGGGGTCGCTCCGTAAGCAGTTGCCTGGTGCAACAGGTGATAGCAAATACCATGCGCGTCTCATCGACGGCAGGCGAGCAGGCCGTACAGCTCGGGCCTTCGATCGGACAGATAGGGATAGCTTTCCGCTGCAGCGGTGATCGCGTCCCGGCTGATGTCCGCGATGAGCAAGGCTTCGCCCGCGCCGGCTGCCGCCAGAGTCTTCCCGTCCGGGCCCGTGAGGCAGGAGCGCCCAAGATATCGCATGCCATTTTCCTCGCCGGCGCGATTGCAATAGGCCACATAAAGTTGGTTTTCGACCGACCGTGCCCGCACGAGTAAATCCGGGACGGCCGCATATTCTTGGGGCAGAGCCGTCGGAACCAGAATGACTTCCGCGCCCATCAACGCAAGGCTTCGTACGGCCTCCGGATACTCCACGTCGTAGCAGATGAGCAATCCTATCTTCAATCCGCCGTACATGAACGGCGGCTCAAAACGAGCTCCCGGATGGTACGCCGCGCGTTCATCCGGACCGAATAAATGTGTCTTGCGATAACCCGACAAGAACTCCCCGGCGGGCCCGACGACTTGCACAGCGTTATGGATGTGCGCGCTGGTCGCGTCGCGTTCGGCGTAACCGTAGGAAATAGCAATGCGGTTTCGCTGCGCGATTCTGGCAATTTCCTGCGCGGACGAGCCATCCCGAGCTTCAGCGAGCGTCGCCACAGCTGCCCCGATGTTGTAGCCACAAAGCCAACACTCGGGACACAGTAGAAGGGCTGCACCGGCCGTTGCAGCCGCCTCCGCAGTACGCTCCAGTGCGGCGATGTTGGACGCGACATCCGCTGGGAATCCCGTCGTCTGCCACAAGGCGATTTTCATGGCTTCACACCTGCACGTGACTGTCGAGATAACCGCGTGCGAGCTGTATGAGCCGCTCGCGGCTGAAGCTACGGCCGTGGCCCGGATGCACGATCTGCAGGGGCAGAGCGATGAGACGCTCCATTGTCCGCCGATAAGCCCGACGGTCGGACCCCGGCAGCTCATCCAATAGCGGCCCGTCGTAAACAGCATCTCCCGAAAAAAGCACCCCGTTTGTCCGATCGTAAAGGCCGATGCTGCCAGGAGAGTGCCCGGGCAGGTGCAGCACCTCGAACACCCGCGTACCCAGGTCGATGATGGTGCCTTCCTCCAGCAGGCGGGTCGGCTCGAAGGCCTGCAGGCGGTAGCTGGATGCCCGGTAGCCGGCAATGGGCACGGCTGTGAGAAGGCCACCGGCGAGTGAATACCCGGCCTGCTCGATTCCCAGGCGCTCTTCGGGTGAGTAGGCCTCTACATCGAGCGATCTCGTGTTGAGCGCTCCACGGGCTGCATCAGCTTCGGCCGTATGCAGCCAGCGCTCGGTGAACTCGTGCATTCCGCCACTATGGTCGCGATGGGTGTGTGTGGCCACGGCAGCCAAGGGCCTTGCAAAGACGTCCTCGGCGGCTTCGCGCAGACTCGATACACCCAATCCCGTATCGATCAACAGGTCGAGGTCGCGCCCGCGAATATGCCAGATGTTGCAACGAAGGAGCGGATGGACGTACGGCTCGGACATGAGAGTAACGCCATGGACCTCCTCTCGCTTGAACCACTGTTGCGCCACCGGAAGGTTCAGCGGTTCGCGGCGCGCACAGTCCTGCGCAGTGCGATGCCGCTCGGGCTCCTGTTTTCGGTGCACCGGCCGGGCCGGCTCGTCGGCCACGGGGTCAGCGGCTCGGGACGCCGCGGCCGAGCGTCATCAACGCGAACTCCTCAAACAGGAGCTGCGCGGCGAGCTGCGCGGTGTTGGTTGTCGGATCATACTGCGGCGCCACCTCGACGACATCTGCGCCCACGATGTCAAGTCCGCCGAGAGCCCGCAGCAGCGTCAATCCCTCTCTGGGCGTGAGACCGCCCACTTCCGGAGTCCCTGTACCCGGAGCGTACGCGGGGTCGAACCCGTCGACATCGACGCTGATGTACACGGGTCCGTTGCCGACTACCGCTCGGGCTCGTTCGATCACGGCGGTGATTCCCTTCTCGTTCAATTCCTCTATGTACACGACCGTCATTCCGGCCTCGTGCGAGAACTCCCAGTACATGTTGGACGCGCCGCGGATGCCGATCTGGATCGTGCGCTCGGGATCGAGCACTCCATCCAGGACTGCGAGCCGAAATGGGCCGCCGTGATGGAATTTGGAGCCGTCATACGCGCCCATGGTGTCGCAGTGAGCGTCGATGTGCACCAGCCCCAGCGGACGCTCCTTCCCCAGCGCTTTGAGAATCGGGTAAGTGATCGAATGATCTCCGCCGACCGACAGCGGTCGAATACCCTGCGCACGCAGCTCCGTATAGTAGGTCTCGATGTCCTCCAGAGACTGCTCCAGGCTATAGCGACTCCGGAACGGAACATCGCCCACGTCGGCGGCACGCGCGTGCGCATGCGGAACGCCGCGGAAGGTCGGATGGTACGGCCCGATGCGCTCGATTGTCCGTACCGCACGCGGGCCGAAACGCGCACCCGAGCGGTTGGAGACCCCGAGATCCATCGGAACACCCACTGCGGCTATCTCCAGGCCCGCCGGGCTCGCCGCGGCGGGAAGCCCGAGAAAGGTCGGGACCCCAGCATACGGCAGCGTGCGCCGCCCGTCGGGACGCTGGACCTGTTGCGCGGCGGCCTTGAGCACCGGATCGACCGCCTCGAACGCTCCGGTTCCTTCATACCGGGCGCGCAGGGTCTCGAGCTTTGATTTGTCCATGGCGGCTGACCCTCAAGTGGTGACCGCCGCGCGGCCCGCGATTCCCCTGGCCCGGCCGAGCGCGACGGCGGCCAGACAACAGGCATAGCAGAGCGCGACAGTGATGATTCCAAACCACAACAGTGGCGCGTGGTGGCCGCTGGAAATGAGCACCGCCCCTACGTAGGGCCCGATCGCCAGCGTCAGGTGCGTCGCCGTGCCGTATAAGGCTACGAAGCGCCCGGACGCATCCACATCGTTGAAGATGATGATGAAGTAGGCGATGACGTAGCTCCAGAATATCTGAAACACCGCGTTGATCACATAGAAGGCAAGGACCGTATTGGTGTACCTGCCCAGGCGCGTCAACAGAAAGAGCGACCCGATCTGGAACACCGCAGTCACGATCAGCGGCCATGCGCGACCAAACCGCGTTCCGGTGAGCGTGGCGGCCGCCGAGCCCACCAGACTTACGAGCAGACCCACGCTGAGCGCCTCTCCGGTCTGCTCCAGGCCGAGCCCTGCCTCACGGGCAACACCCTCCAGGTAACCCCACACGGCGCCGATCATCAGAAAGTAGAGCCCTGCACCGAGAACCGCCGCGGTGCCAGGGCCGGCGAGCTGCCGCCAGTCGAGCGCTCCGGTCTGCGGCCGATCACCGGGATCGTGCGGAAAGCGCCACCAGCACAGCACCAGTGTCGGAATGAGCCATATGAGGATATATGCGTAGACCGCGTTCAACCGCCACGCGATTGGAACAGTGTCAACCGCGTACACACCGAGGGCGGCAAACACCACCTGCATGCAGACCATGAGCCCGGTGTTGCGATCCACACGGCGGGTATCCACGATGCCGGCCAGGGAGACCACAAACGCCGTGCCGGCGACCACCCCCGCCAGTATTCTGAGCGTTAGCAGCGGCAGGAAGCCGGTCACACCCAAACAAACTGCGTTCAGCACAAAAAAGGCGCCGAGACTGAGCCCGATGGCGCCCCGCCAAGACACTCGTCGCACCCACCACGGGCCGGTCGCCGTCGATACGGCGATTCCCGCCAGATCGGCCGATCCGAGCAATCCCGTTCGCGCCGGTGAGAGGTGCAGCACATCGCCGATCGCGCCCACGAAGCTCGGCAGGATCAGGAACATCGCTTCGGTCACGGACGAAACCAGCAACAGCGCCAGCACCGCCGCGGGCCGATCGATCTCGCGCGTTCGGTGCGCCGCATCGTTAGCCGAGCTCAACTCGGTCATGGGCCTCGCCTTGCTCCGGCGTGGCCTATCGAAGAGGGCTTGATGGCCGCGGATTCGGTCCGCCATTGGCTCATCTGCGCACTCACTTCCAATGGTAGCTGAAGGTGACACCAACTTGCCGGGGTGCGGCCGGAAAGCCGACGACCGATCCGCCGTCGTTGAAGATCTCGGCAAAGTACTGCTTGTTGCTTACGTTCTTTGCCCACAGGGTAATCTTCCACACTTCGTCCTGATCGGAGAGGGTGAGGCGCGGATCGATGAGCACGTAGGCCGGCTCGAACTGGCGCGGATCGCCCTGCACGTAGTAGAAGGTCCCGCCACGCCAGTTGAGATCGAATCCGGCGGAGGCCACCAGCGAGTTCGACACGCTCCAATGATAGGTCATGCCCGAGTCGAGCTCGAGATTCGGCGCGTTGCCGAGGCGATTGCCGACAATGCCCACCGGGGCGCCCGAGGGCGAGATGGTCTGAATGTCCGACTCGAGGACTTTCGTGTTCAGCAGTCCGAGCCCCAGGTTCCACTCGAAGCCCTTGAAGGGGAGCCAGCTCGCCTCGAGCTCCGCCCCCTCGACACGGGACTTGGTGATGTTGAAGATGCGGAACTCGTTGCCGACCACGCCGAACGCCTGCAGGTCTTTGTAGTCGTAGTAGAACAGCGCGCCGTTCAAGCGCAACGTGTTACCCGCCCAGCTCGACTTGAAGCCGGTCTCGTACGCGTTGATGAACTCGGGCTTGTAGGGCGCCTTTGCCCCAACGTCCGTCACATAAAAGCCGGTCACGCCGCCGCTCTTGTAGCCTCGGGACGCACTCGCGTACAGCAGCACGTCGCCAATGCGGTAGTCCAGGCCGACCTTCCCCGTCGGCTCGCGGTAATGCAGCGTCGTATCGACCACGCAGCTCGTCACGCACACCGTGCCATTGGGGAAGAATACGTTGCTGTCGTGATCACCACCCATCGGGGTCGTCCCGCCGACATAGTGCTTTCGCTCGTCGGTATAACGCAGCCCGAGCGTCAGCCGCATCGCATCCGTCAGCCGGATATCATTGTGCGTGAACAGAGCAGCTGAGTTGGTAGTCTGCACGTAGTTCTCGCCGAACAGATACGTGTAGTACACGGGGTTGTTCAGCTCGTTGTACAGATCGTTCTCGCGCAAGCGGTCGTGGCCGAAGAACGCTCCAACGATCCAACTCCAGGCGGCATTGCCCTGAGAGGTCAGCCGCAGCTCCTCGGAATACTCCAGCAGGTGTCCCGCATAGGTGTTCCAGCCATCCGGAACCGGAATCGAGCCATAGTCCTCGCTGCGGTTGTATTCGAGGTCCTCGAGGCCGGTCACGGATTTCAGCGTCGCGAATCCGTAATCGCGATCAGCGTTGACGGTGATGCCATTGGCCAGATTGTTTATGAACGGCTGCGGCGAGAACGTATGCGTGCCGTGATAGATGTTCGGATTTTGCTGCGCCGCCAGCGCCTCGTCCGCGGTGCTCACCGGTGTCTGGCCCGGCACCGCCTCGGCGATCCACTTGTAGTACCAGTCGTCGGACTTGTCGATTCCGCCATGGTAGTTGACGAGGACATGGGTGTCGCCGAGGTTCCAGAGGAGCTGGCCGCGCCAGGCCGCGCGCCGCGACTGGCCCCAGCTGTCGCCCGTCGCATCGTTGACAAAGTACCCCTTGAACTGCCGTTCCGCGGAGAACGAAAAGCGCGCGGAGAGCGTGTCGCTGATCGGGCCGTTCACATAGCCCTCGGCGCGGAACAGATCCCATTCGCCGGCCGTCACCGAGACGCTCGAGTCGAACTGGTCCGTTGGCTTGTGGGTGATGAAGCTGATCGCCCCGGCGGTGGTGTTGCGTCCGTACAAGGTGCCTTGCGGCCCCTTGAGGACCTCGACGCGATCCATGTCCATGAGCTGGAAGCTCAGTTGCGAGTTGTTGGCGAGATAAACCTCGTCCAGATAAACGCCGACCGGCTGCGTCCCATTGGTGGCGAAATCGTTCAGTCCAATGCCGCGCAATGCGAAAATGGGCGCGGTGTTGCCTACGGCGTTTTTGGCCGTGAGATTCGGGGTCAACTCCGCAAGCGACAGCGGCTCCACCGCTCCCGCATCGCTCAGCTGCGCTCCCGTCAGCGCGGTGACGGCGACCGGGACGTCCTGCAGGTTCTGCTCGCGCTTCTGCGCCGTTACCACGATCTCGGCGAGCTGTTCATCCTGAGCCTGCGCGACATTCAACATCCCGGCGGCGATGACACTCAATGGGCCGACCCAATAAACCTGGTTGCGCATGGCTCCCCGTGACCTTTTTTTGTGTGCGACTGACCGACCCAACCGGCTACCGCGCGGCGGATGCGGAGGTGCTCTGCGGCGCAGGGCGAACCTCCGAAGGTTAATTAGATTAACCTCCGGACCCGTTGTCAAGTCCAGGCGGCTTTGCCAAAGTGTCTCGATCGACAGGAGCAAGTCATGTCCGACAATCCCGCACAGCAGCGCGAGATCGTTCCCACCCGGGCGCTGATCCTCAACGAAGTCCAGCGCCTCATCACAACAAAGGGCGTTTATGGGTTCACGTTGCGTGACGTCGCGACTCCTTTGGGGGTACAGGTGCCTGCCATCTACAAGCACTACGCGAGTCGGGATGACGTTCTCATAGAGGTGTCGCGCCGGTTCATCGAAGCGCTTGCGCAGCAGTTTCACGTATCCGAAGAGGCGCTGCGCGCGCCGGTGGCGGCCCTACGGCGCGCTCTGGATGAATTCGTAGATTTCCACCTGGCGAACCCTGCCTATGTGCGGCTGTCGCTGATCGATTTCGCGACGCCGGGCGGGGGCATGGAGTACATCAAGCTGGCCTCAGGCGGTCCGTTCCAGGAGAGCATCCGCGGCGGTCCGCTGGCACCCATGTATCAGCGCGTGAGCCGGCTGATCGAGGCCGGTCGCCGCGGCGGCGATTTCCGACGAGTGGTCCCATTGGACTTCTATCGGCTCGTCAAGGCGTCGTTGCTGTTTCATCTAGTGTTCCCAGACGATGTTTTGTTGACGGATAGCCCCCGTGGCGCAGAGGTTGGCGCGGTCAAAACGGCATTGTGGGATGTCGCCTCCAGGTATCTCGAGCCAAATCCGCCCAGGAGCTCGCGGAGGAAGCAGGCGTCCCGCGCCGCCAAACCCGGACGCACGGGGCGGCGCGCTCCGCCCTCCCGCAGCACGTAGCCCAGGCGATCTGTGCGCTTCGACTTGGGAAGCGCTGGTCTCTGGCCGGCACCAGATCGTCGGCCCGCGCGGTGGGAAGGGTCCGGAACGCACCGTCACCTGCGACGAACCGACGCCGCCGACGCCTCCTGGGAAGCGCCAACGGCCCTGTTCAGCGCCCCGACATCTCGACAGAAGACCCTTGTGAAAGTCGTTGAGGCATCTATAAGCCCAAGCTAGTGATTACGCCCGCCGGATCTTCGTCAGGGTTGTTTTCGAACTTTGATCCCTTATTTAGCATCTAAACGTTCGAATGATTCTGTTTAGAGGGTCAAGCTATTGAGCTAGCCCAACGACTTTGATATCCTAGACAATATCGTAACTATAATTTGATTACTAATACGGTATCAATATGGACACTACTTCGTACGCGGTCAAGCAATTGACGCAAACGCTAAAGGACACTCGCATTGCCCGAGGCTTCTCCCAGCGGGAACTCGCTGAGCGTGCCGGCTTGGGGCAGAACCGCCTAGCGCTGATCGAAGCAGGCGGGGTCGACCTTCGCACCTCGACCCTGGTGCAGCTGGCCCGAGCGCTGGACCTTGAGCTGGTCCTGGCACCTCGCCGGGTGCTGCCGGCCGTGCAGTCCCTGACCGGGGGCCATTCAAGGCGCGGACAGGAGGCCGGGCGCCGCTCGGTGCGAGGGACTCCGATCCGGGTACTGCGCCATATCCAGCAGCACCTGACCGCAATTGAGCGCGCGTATCCCTCCAGCGAGGAACTCGCGCAGGCGCAGAGCGCCCTCCAGGCACTTATCGAGGTCGGGCCGGATCTTGGGGTCTTCACCCTGCAGCCGCTGCGCCGCAGCGTTCACTGGCTTGCGCTCGCTCGGGCGAACGAGGCGCAGGCCCAACCGCTTCTGGCCAAAGCTGCCGCACAGCTGCAGGAGTTGCGTCAGATGCTGCCTGCGACGGCGCGCCTGGAGCAGGCGCCTCAGGCCCAACGGGCCGCCTACAGCCTGGAGGATGAGATCTCGTGAACGATGCTGTTTCGGTTCTCGAAGTGCTTCTGCACGGGCAAAGCATCGGTACCCTGACGCGTACGGCAGGGGACACGACCCTCTTTGCCTTCAACAGCAGCTACATCGAGGATGAGGCGCGGCCAACGTTAGGTTTGTCATTCAAGACCCAGGAGGGCGTGCTACGCACGCAGCTGCAGCCCTGCCGCATGCGTCTGATGCCCTTCTTCTCGAACCTGTTGCCTGAGGGGCACCTGCGACAGTATCTCGCCGAGCGCGGCGAGGTTCATCCGGATCGCGAGTTCTTCCTGCTATGGCTGTTGGGAGAGGACCTGCCGGGGGCGCTGCGCGTCAGGCCTGCCGAAGGGGATGTACTGCCGCCGGCGTATGCCCGGGAGGCTGGCGCCGAGTCCGACGGAGCGCGTGCCGATCCTGATGTTAGTCAGGCACTGCGGTTCTCGCTGGCCGGCGTACAGCTGAAGTTCTCCGCTATCACTAAGACCTCCGGCGGGCTCACCATCCCGGCCAAAGGCGTCGGTGGCTCCTGGATCGTCAAGCTACCTTCGGAGCGCTATGCCGGTGTGCCGCGCAACGAGCACAGCATGATGACCCTGGCTTCAAAGCTCAGCATAAATGTGCCGCGGGTTAAGCTTGTGGACATCCGTGACATCGAAAACTTCCCCTCGGGCCTGGGACAGCTGCGCGAGCACGAGGCCGTTGCGGTTGAGCGCTTCGACCACCTCCCCGACGGCACCCACGTGCACACGGAGGATTTTGCGCAAGTTTTCGATCTGTACCCGGCCAATAAGTACAAGAAGGCCAGTTCCATGAATATCGCCCGGGTGCTTGGGATCGAGACTTCCCAGGAAGATGTGCAGGAGTTCATCCGGCGCCTGGTGTTCAACGCGCTGATCGGAAACTCCGACATGCACGTGAAGAACTGGTCGCTGATTTACCCCGACCGTAGACGCCCCCATTTGTCTCCAGCCTATGACTTCGTCTCCACGACCGCCCATATCCCGGATGAGACTTCAGGTCTTAAATTCAGCCGCAGCAAGTACTACAAGGACCTCACGCTCGACGAGCTAATGCATATGGCCGACCGGGCAAATCTTCCAGAGGAGCCGGTCCTGGATACGGCGAAAGAGACCGTGCAGCGCTTCCATGAGGTGTGGTCGCAGGAGCGTTCCAATCTGTCATTGTCGCAGGATGTCATCCAAGCGGTAGAGCGCCAGTTGAGCCTGGTGCCACTCGCCAGGCTTTAGGCACACCGGCCATTCAACGCAAAAGCTGGCGCTAGCTACTGTTGAACTTATAGCTCAAGCGCAAACCGATGGTCAGGGGACGACTCACCGTTATTGCTTTGTAGAACTGCGCGTAGTTCGCATATAGTTCAGCCCGTTTGTCGGTTAGGTTCTCTCCGTAGAGTATACCCGAGTACTCCTCTCAACCCTCGCATCTGAGGTGTTTTTTTCACGCGGTCACCGATGCGGGCCGGCGGGTTTGAGCACTGCCGAATTGCGCTCATCGTCCCCGACGATGCGCATGAATTTCTTCAACTGCTCGGCCTTGTCGACCGGCACACTGAGCTCCCTGATCTCGAACGTTCGGGTGTAGCGCAAGGTGTGCCCGATAGTCTCAGCCTTGCTCTGATACGCGACGAAGCCGTAGTCAACACTGACCGGGGGCGGCAGCTCGTCGACCTCATACCCCGCAGGTAGAGCGATCTCGAACACATCCGTGTCACGCTCGCCTCCCTCAAGTTCGATCGGATACCGGCGCGGCTCCCGGGTCTCCAGAAAGCCGCTGGCTTTGGAGCCGATCACGCGCGGCCTGACCAGCACGAGATCCCCGGCCACCTTTGCGTAGCCCGGAACCTCTACTGTGTACTGCCACTCGAAGGGGCGATCGTTGGCCCGCGAGTTCCTCATGCTCGCCTTGATTATTCGGAACGTCCCGAACGAGTCCGCAGCAACCGCCTCGACCGGCTTGATTACGTCGGAATCCTGAGTCGACTCCCGCAGCTCCGCGCGCCGCATCGATGCCATATCTCCCGACCACACCTCTTGCACATCACCGCGTAACATTCCGTTCTCGTCGAGTGTCAGCTTTGCGGTGCGGGAGATCGCATTCAAGCTGTTCGGCAGCTGGGGCGTACTGAGCAGCTCGCCGCCATCGGGTGTGACCAGGACCCCGTAGTTGGACTGCAGCTCCCCCCTCAGGTGGCCGATCGGTGTGAGCGGATCGGTGGGGTCAAAGAACAGAATCCGGCCGAGCCTGGTGTGCGTGGCGACCGCGAGCAGTGCGGGATCGTCCATGCCCTGAGGCAGACGGATGGCCAGAATCGCGTGATTGAATCCCAGATTCGCGGGAGTGGCCGGTGTAACGGAGCCGCGCACAGTGTTGACCAGGAAGTAGTAGGAGTCGATGCCGACCTCCCTCAGCATCGAATTGAGCAGCGTCACTTTGTCCTTGCAGTCACCGTAACGGTGCGCGAGCACGTCGTTGGCCGGATGGGGCTGCAGCCCGCCGATTCCCAGCTCGATCGCCACATAGCGGATATCGGTCTGCACGAAGGCCGCCAGCGCCCGCAGCTTCTGCAGGGCAGTCGGGGCCGACTGGGTCAGTTCGGCGACCTTCTGTTTGATCTGCGCAGACGATTCGGTGCGTCCGCGGGTGAGCGACTGATACCAGCTGCCGAGTTCGCTCCAGTTCTGGAATCCAGGCGACTGGCCGTTCGGTGGAACGAGCGAGATGACCAGGCGGCCCGCAACGCCCCTCCAAGGTGGCATGTATCGCTCGACTTTGATCGCTTGCAGGTCTCGGATTACCCAATGGGTCTGCCCGGGGCCGGCCGGCTCCGGTGCTGCTTCCGGGTGATTGATCCACACGGATTTGTACGACCAATTGGTGGGCAGTTGCAGCGTGTAGCGGCTCTCACGAACCGGCACGGTATCCTCGAAGTCCCACTCATCCGTCAACTGGTAAGGTCGTTCCTGGAGCTCGACTTCGTAGCCCACAATGCTTCCCGGTACGGCCGCCGGAATCCGGAGCACCTTCGTGCGAAGGTCGCTTACCAGCTCGCCATCATCCACGCCGAACAGGGAAGTCTCCACGGAATCGCGCTCACCGACTTCGTAGGCCTTGCCGTCGGCCGGTATGGCCCAGGCGTGCAGACTGTTGATACGAGTCTGCGCATCGATGTCCACATGAACAACACCGCGTTCTTTGCCCTCGGGCCGCAGGATGCGATAGACGCGCCGGTCCATTCGCTTGAATCGGCCGTCCGGCTGTACCGTCAATATGGTTTCCGAATACAACGCCACGGCTGTCGTCTTCTCATCGTGCTCGGGAATCGGCGCACCGACCTGCGCCTGCATCCAGGACGGCGCACTGCCCGCAAGCGCTACGCGTGCCCCATTGAAAATTGCGAAAACCAGGGTAGCGCGGATCACGCGCCAAGCGCAGGCCTGCTGGAGATCCTGCTTCATCATCCGGCCGGCTAACGCTGCGCCACGGCCGGAGCCGCAGAAATCAGCACCTGCTCTTCATCTCCCGTTCGCACCGATTGGAAGAAGTCCCGCAAATTAGGGTAGTACTCGACCGGGACGATCAGCAGATGCAGCGAGATATCCCGTTTCAGGTGCAGCATCCCCTCCCGATACTCGGCGGCGAACCCATAGCTTACCCCCTTGAGATCCACGTTACGCGGCTTGGGCAAGCTGCTGACCCGGCGGCCAATCGGCATCTCGATGACCACATCATCCGAATGCTGGTACGGGAAGTGGAAGTGAAGGGGCTGGACACGGGTGAAATGCTCGAACGTGCGGTCGTCTTCACGACCGAATAGTCCGACCTTGAAGAGCTGGCGCTGGCCCGCGGCCGCCGCCCACCCGGGAATTTTCAGCGCGAATTCCGCGACCAGCGGCTCATCCGAACCGTGCCAGTCGGGACTGTTGGTCAGCATGGTATCAATGCCGACGGTTACGGTGCGCTTGAGCTCATTCTCCAGGAACAGCTTGCGATCCGTATCGTCTTCGTTGCGCTCTTCGACCCGCCGCCACGCGGATTCCAGCCCGGTATAGCGTATGGTCACCTTGCCGGTGAGCGTGCCGCCCGAATCCAATTTGAGCTGTGCGGAGCGCTCGATCCGGGAGGCGGATGGGGCCGGCACCGGCGTAGAAAGCCATGTGCCCCCATTTTCGTCCAACCGCAAGGCCCTCACGCCTGTCTCATACCAGGGAAGTAGTCCGAAAGGCGTGAACGGAATTCCGGGATCGAGATACCAGTCCTTGCCGTCCACGCTGACGACGACGATGTTGGAGTTGATCTGCCGCGAATTCATGACGCGCAAGTCGAAGAAATACTGATCGCGAGTCGCGACCAGAGCCAGGTCCGCGCGGCAGCCAGCCGCGCGCGCCAGCGCCACGAACAGATGCGTCAGATTCGAGGCGTCACCGGCGCCGCGGCTCCAGACATCCTCCACATTGTGCGCGGGACTCTCGTGATCGCGCTTCCGCTCTTCTTCAGACTTCGCACGTTCGAAAGTTGTGTTCCGCAACTGCTGCACGCGCGTGTAGATCTTCCGCAGCTTCGTCTCGGCCGAGTCCCCAGGCTGGACGATCTGCGCCACGGCCTGCTCCATGGCCTTCTTCCTGTCCACGAACTTCTCAACGCTTCGAAAAGCCTTCTTGCCGAACCGTTTCCAGAAAACGTCGGGATCCTTCTCCAGCTCCTCATCCTCGTCGAAGTAGATGAAATCGACGCGATATTTGAGCTCGTTCTCGGGCGGCATGAGCTCTTCAGTCACGAATGCCGGCACATCGTGCGTCTCGAGCCGGATCTTCCCATGCACCCTCGCCGGATTTGCCGTGCCTTCCGGCAGACCGCGCGGCCAGCTCCACTCCAACGTATAGTAGGGCGAAGGAACCAGAGAGAACTTCGCCTGCCGGGTGAACAGCTCCTGGCTCAGAATCCAGTGGGAGTCGAAGACGTATCCGAGCTGAAGCACGTGCCGGTAGCGGTATTCGATGATGCTGCCGACCTCGACGTCCGGCATCGTGAACGCTTTCGCCATGAGCTTCGTGGCGCGCGCGCTCGCGATGGGCTTTTCATACACGGTTCCGTCGAAACGCACGATGCTGCCGTCCGGACGGATCGTGCGGGCTTCGATCCCACGGACGCTCTCGGTTCCCTTGACGTACGGAATCTCAACATCCGCGTACTTGCGGCCCTCTTCCGTCAGGATCTTCAGCCGCTGATAGTGCATCTCCTCCGGGACGGTATCGTCCCGGTCCACCTGCCTATACAGGTAAATAGCGGCCGCTGCGGGCGCTTTCGGCTCGCGTGTCAGTTGCAGCTCTTCGGCCGTCACCGGCAGCCAGTCCTCGGCATGTACCGGCAGGTTAGAAACAACAGCGATCAGGGCAAGAGCAGACAGAATCCAGATACGCCGTCTTAATGGCATGGGAAGCCTTGTCCATTTGCAGTGCGACCCCCGTCTTCTTGTCTGAACGAGGTTGGCCGCAAGTATGGCTCAAGTTGCTGCCGGCTGTCGATTAGCCCCTGCGGGAAGCTCGTAAGTCTCTGTTTCTCCGGTCCGAGCCGCCGGTCGGGCAGATGCTCTACTAACTCCTAATCGGACGCAGCCCGTACCTCGCTCTGATACGGGCGAGCTCAACCGCTTGGCTGGAATTGAGTATCGGCGTGATGGATGGCGCTCAGCTGTGACGAATGCACTTGCTCCACGGCGTCGCCCACGGCCTGACTCAAGCACTCTTTGTAGATCTTGGGGCGATCCTCGTTGTCGCAGACCCGGCGGGCGGCGAGCTTGATCCGGTGGTAGAGTTTGTGTGCATCCTTCGCTTGAGTCAGATCGAGATCCGAGTAGCGTACGACGAGGCTCCGGGGCTCGCTGTCTTCGCCTGCAGCGCAGGCCAGATTCGTCGCCGCAACGGCGGCGAAGGCGATACCGATGAGCGCGTTACGTTTTGCAATGACCGGTTTCATGTCCACTCCTTGCGGGTTGCGGGGCGCGGATGCGCCGGTGCACCCGTAGATGCGGGATTTACCGGAAACGTTTGCACGGCTCGTCGCGTAGAGTGGCGCGATGAAACGCAGAAAAGCCCTGGAGCTCGAACCGCTCAGGCGCCGTATCGCGAGCCTCGACCCACGGAGCATCGATCAGCTATACGGCCTCGAGTCGGTTTATGAGCCCGGCCGCCCGGTGTCGGGGCACTTGCTGCCGGAGGAGTTCGTGCGGGTGCAATGTCCCTATTGCGGCGAGCGGTTGGAAACGCGCGTCGACCTGACTACGGACGAGCCGGCGCATATCGAGGACTGCCAGGTATGAGGAAATTTCGACCCACAGAGAGGCGCTGGCCGTGTTACTGGAAACGGACATTAAAGTCGTGTTGCGCCGGTGCTGGATACGGGGTTGGAACACTACTGCGCTGACAAAATAGTCCTGCCGAACCGTTGGTTTATCCGGGACATTAAAGTCTTGTTCGCGCGCCAACAGATCACGCGTGCGAGGTGATCCGTCAGAAGTGGGCGCGCATAAAATCTTGCCACGGATATTGAGGTGCCCTGAGGCGGGGCGACCTTCTTTAGATGCGACGAGGACCTCATCTTTGCAATCGTCTGATTTTAAAAGATTTTATTGAATATCGCCGAGACGAGTTAGCGAGGCCCACGGAGTACCTTGACGGAGCCGTCAAAGCGAGTATTATACGGAAAACTGTATATACGAGACCGCGCCATGAAGCTGAAGTACTCGAACATCTTCGAAGCCATCACGGACAACGCGGAGGACGCGGCCGATATGGAATTCCGCGCAGATCTCATGCTGGTGCTCCGAGATTACTTCCGCGATCAAGGAATGTCCCAAGCGCAGATTGGCAAGAAGCTCGGTATCCCGCAGCCGCGGGTGAGCGAGCTGATGACCGCCAAGGTTGATAAATTCTCTTCCGATAAGTTGATCGGTTTCCTAGCCCGAGTCGGAATCCGACTGAAGCCGTCGCCCGTCCAGGCGACGAGCCGGCGCCCGTTCAGAGTCACGTGTGACGTGTCAATCGCGCAGGCGGCCTGACTCTCCTCTATTTCGGTTTGCGCGCGGATGCCTTGGCACGCTTGACGTCTGCATCCACCCGCGCCTTCATCTCCTTGTATCGCTTGGCGGCCGTGGCCATCTCCTTGTGGTCTACACCGTTCGTCGTTTTTTCGAACGCGTGCAGAATAAAGACGGTATCAAGATACTTCACGCAATAGACCGCGCGATATGCTGGACTGCCGTTCTCGATCAGCTCGATGGCACCGGGTCCCACGCTTTCAGTCAGAACCTTGTGAGCTGAAAATGGATCCTTCCCTTGTTGGACCGCGTTCAGGTCCACGCCGAACTGATACTGAATTTCCTTCGGCAGAGCCAGATACGCTTTCTTCGCGGCCGGGCTCACGAATTCAAACCTCTTCATTCCCTAGCTCCGCTGCAATGTATGAGTTATTCACCCAAGGCCAGGCCATTGCCGTCCAGGAATTTCTTGGGGAAAGAGATCCGACCTCGCAGGCGGATGGCTGCGGTGCCCAGACACAAAGTCCATGACGGCTCTGGGCGGCCGGCGTACACATCCGCCCGTCGAGAGAGCAAAGTTCACCGCATCGGCAATTCGATCCCGTGCAAGATCCCTCCCTCTGCAGCACCGGCCATAACGCAAGCCAGAGCCGCAGCCGCAGTACTCCGTTTCGGTAGATTCCAACAGCCGTTCATACGGGTGACAGGGCGCCTGCTCGCCGGGCCACCATCCGATGACTTGCAGGTGCACGTGCCGGAGCGCCCATACGGTGTAGAGGTCGATGAGGTCGGTGAGCGGCTCGCCGACCATCCACGTGCCGTCCTCCGCAAAGAACGCGCAAATAGAACCGTCAGGAAAATTAGTGTGACGCGGTCCGATCCACGAAGCAGGCGTTATGGAGCTCGCCCAGAATCCCCATCCTTTGGCACTCTGCTGTGAGTAGGAAATTGCTGTTAGAAAAACGGCTGCCTGCCGAAGTCCCGGTAATACCGTGCTTTCGGTAAGCAGCCACATTCCCTCCTCGTCCTGCCATGTTTTCGTTCCGGGATAAGCCCGGTACACAGTCTTTAGATCCTCCTCCCGATAGGTGTTGACAGCTGAGCCGAGGAGCGGTGCTGCCGGACAGGCCGTCCATGATCCTCGTGCTTGTGACCATGATCCTCGTCCCTGTGACCATGTTGATCCCGGCCGTGCCCAGGGTGTCCCTGGTGCCGATTCTCTTCCGCGACTTCTCTCACTGACATCGAATTTCTCCTCGCCCAATGTGGATAGGATGGCCGAATTGCTGAGCGCCACAATTCCGCCATTTTTGACAACGAGACGAGCGCCGCGGTCGAGTTCAAAACCGATGCGCGCTAGGGTTGCGCGTGTACTCAGGTCCACGGGCTACTCCCGACCCAATCTCACAACTGGATCAGAGCTCGTGTAAGGCTCACGCCTTACACGAATGACAAAAAAAATCGTCATAGCCAGCATCAGCTGTCCAGCCACTTCAAGCGCCTCATGTGTTGTGCAGCCATTTGTGTACTGACTTCATACCGAGTACTCAAGAGCTCGCTGGTCAGGCCTAGTCCGCTCGCCTGCAGCATGCGCAACGTGATACTGGGCATCAGAATGGCTCCGGCGAATGCCCAAGCCTGCCACTCTGGGTCCTCGTACGCGCGGAGCCGGTTACGCTGCGTTCGTGCGAGTACGTTGGTCAGAAGGAGCCTGCGCCGCAGGAGCGGGACATGCAGAATCGCGTGTCCAATTTCGTGACAGACGGTTGTCCGCGCATAGAAGCTCTTGGGTGGTGGCAATTCCAACTGCTCCCACACACCCTCTGCGATCAAGACAACGACCTCGCCATCACCCCTTGGGTCAGTGGCGCCATCCCGGTTACCGAGCTCCGCCCGGGAGGCGGGGTAGACATGTACTCCGAACTGCGGCAGCTGATCATCGGCTAGCCGTAGAACATCGAGCGGTCGGGGCGCTTTCAACGTTTCGGGTGAAAGCTGTTCGAGAAAGCACCGACCCAGTTCCTCTATCGCAGCCACGCTAAGCGGATTGACGGGCGGAACCTCTTCCTCCAAGAAGTTACTCATCGTGCTCCCCCAGTATGGTGAAGAGCTTCTCGAGGTCGCCTCTCGAGATGTTTCGCTTCTCAATCCGTCGCGCCAAGGCGAGCGCGAGGTCCTGGTACTGTGGGGGCGCGTCACGGAGGTCGAGCTGCATCGGCCGCGCTCGCGTGGAGAGCCGCTCGAGCGCCGATCGCTCGATGCTCGGAACGACACGAACCAGGGCGTCCCAGTGCTCCGATTTCAGCGGTGGACGTACGCCGCGTTCAACTTCACCAAGATACACCGCAGAGACGCCGACTACTTTAGCGGCAGCCCGCAAGCTTACCCCCGAAACGGCCCTCTGTCGGCGGATGTACCGGCCAAACTCATGCGCCACAGGGTCTGGCATAGGATGGTCTCCTGATCAGGCACGAGCTAATGTAAGGCGTTAGCCTTACGCCGTCAAGGAAATGCGCCGCGCAAGTGATCGGGTCCCGCCGGCACCTGGACCCACCTGGGAGGGCCCCCATGCCATCCGGGCGCTAGTTGCAGATGACTCAACTTTCAACCTTCAACAGCAATGGTCTCAAAACCTGTCGTTCCAGGAGTTCCGCGCTAGTAAGAGCAGTCAGCGGTCGTACGGCGATCTCCGCATGGTCGATGCCGGCGGCCTGACTTAGAGCATCCGCCTCGTCTTAGCATCATGTAACAGCTTCGGATGCCGCTCGCGCAGATACTCCCCGGTTGCCGCCAGAAAGCCAGCGGTCCCGCACGCAGGATCACACACCACGTCGCCAGGCTGCGGTGCGGTCAGCTCCACCATCAAGCGGATGATGTGCCGAGGCGTCCGGAACTGCCCGTTCTGTCCTGCAGTGGCGATCTTTCCTAGCATGTACTCATAAAGGTCCCCCTTCGTATCCCGATACTCCATCGGCACGCCATCCAGCAGGTCCACGACCTTGGCCAGCAACCCAGGGGTGGGAAATCGTGAACCGCGCGTCCTTCATGTGATGCGCGTAGGTCGAATCCTCTTGGCTCTTGCCATTCGCCCCCAGCGTCCGGAGAAACGGGAAAACGTGCTCCCCGACAACCGTGTACATCTCGGCTGGTGCCATGTTTTTGAATCGCGACCACCGGAAGTTCTCGTAAGCCATCCCCTTGGAGTCCTTACCTTTGGGGAAGATCCGGCGTTCAAGGGGCTGCTTGAGGCGGGCGGCCTTGTTCTCCTCAAGGGTATGAAGATCGTCGAGGCGTCGGAGGAAGAGCAGGTAAGTGATCTGCTCGATGACCTCCAGCGGGTTGGAGATACCGCCAGACCAGAACGCGTCCCAAATGCGGTCGACTTGGCTCTTGATTTCACCGGTGATCAATGCGTCCGCTCCATCGTACTTTTTGGCGTGCGATTTTAGCAGGACGCTGGCAACGCCGATCCAGGGGTGTTAAACGCGCGTGACCGGGGACCTCCGCCGGCACTTCGATCCACACGTGGTCCCGCATATTCCTGGATTCTGTTCGGTCCACCCCGGCGGCATACGGACAAGTCTTTATTGTCGAAGCGCTTTCGACGGAAAGACTATTTGTCCAATCCCTTGGCGCGCGTGAATTTACACCCGGCCGACTGTTCTGGGGGCGGTCTCCTATTCGAGTTAAGCGATTCCCCCGACCGCGATGCCCATTTAGCGGCTGCCGAGGGAGCAAAAAAGGCCATCGCACGGCCGCTTCTGCCAGTCCGGCGAAAGACTATTTGTCTTTCATGCCTCGGGAAGGACTATTTGTCCGAGACAGGACTTTATTGTCCCTCTCCATTACATGACTACTCGACGGTGACGCTCTTCGCGAGGTTGCGGGGCTGGTCGACGTCGGTGCCTTTCAGGATCGCTACGTGGTAGGCGAGAAGCTGTAGGGGAATTGTGTACACCGCGGGTGCCTGGAAGTACGTCACGTGCTTCGGCATCTCGATCACCGTTACGCCGTCGCTCGGCGTGATGCCGGCTTCGGGATCGGCGAACACGATGAGCTCGCCGCCGCGCGCGCGGACTTCCATGAGGTTCGACTTCAGCTTCTCGAGGAGGTCGTTGTTGGGGGCGACCGTGATCACCGGCATGTCCGAGTCGACCAGGGCGAGCGGACCGTGTTTGAGCTCGCCGGCCGCGTAGGCTTCGGCGTGGATGTACGAGATCTCCTTCAGCTTCAGCGAGCCTTCCATCGCTATGGGATACAAGGCGCCGCGGCCGAGGAAGAGGGCATGGTGCTTGTCGGCGAAGCGCTCCGCGAGCTTGTGAATCACCGGGTCGAGCGCGAGAGTCTTCTCGACGAGAGAGGGCAATTCGATGAGGCGGCCGACGAGCCCGCGCTCGCGTTCCGCGTCCGCGCCATGGTGTTTGGCCAGCGCGATGACGAACATGGACAGAGCAGCCAGCTGCGTCGTAAATGCCTTCGTGGAAGCGACACCGATTTCCGGGCCCGCACGCGTCAGCATGACGAGCTCCGACTCGCGCACGAGCGAGCTCTCAGGGACATTGCAGATGGCAAGCGACGACAGATAGCCGGACTGCTTGGCGAGGCGCAACGCCGCCAGCGTATCCGCGGTCTCGCCGGACTGCGAGACGGTTACGAACAGCGAGTTAGGCGGCACCAGCGGGCTTCGATACCGATACTCGCTCGCGATATCGACCGCGCAAGGCACTTTGGAGATCTGCTCGATGAAGTAACGCACCACACACGCGGCGTGGTAGCTCGTGCCGCAGGCGACGATGTGTACGTTCTGCGTACGTTTAAACACCTCGGTGGCGGCAGGGCCGAAAGCTGCTTCGAGCAAGCGTCCGTTCGCAACCCGCTCCTGCAGGGTATTGGCGATCGCACGCGGTTGCTCGTGGATCTCCTTGAGCATGTAGTGCCGGTATTGACCCTTCTCGGCGGCATCGGCGGACAGTTCGCTCTCGCGAACCGGCCGCTCCACGGTGTTGCCTTCCTTGTCGATGATACGGATGGCCTTGCGCCGGATCTCGGCGACATCGCCTTCCTCGAGGAACATGAACCGCCGGGTTACGGGCAACAGCGCGGACACGTCCGAAGCAACGAAATTTTCTTCCACACCCAGCCCCACGACGACCGGGCAGCCCTCGCGGGCCAGTATCATACGGTCAGGGTCGTTCTCACTCACGACGGCGAGAGCGTAGGCACCCTCCAGCTCCGCCACCGTCGCGCGAACCGCCTTGAAGAGATCCTTCACAGTGGCGAGATGATGGTGTATGCGGTGGGCGATGACCTCCGTATCCGTTTCGGAAGTGAACTTGTAGCCCAGGCGCTTCAGCTCCTCACGCAACTCGTCGTGGTTCTCGATGATGCCGTTATGAACGATCGCGAGACCGTCGAGAGAGATATGCGGGTGCGCATTGCGCTCGCTAGGAACCCCGTGGGTCGCCCAGCGCGTGTGGGCGATGCCGACCTTACCGGTCGTGGGTGTCTGCTCCAGCGCCTCATCGAGCATCCTCACCTTGCCCACGGTGCGCAGGCGGGTGAGGTGCTGCGAGCCGTTCAGTACGGCGAGTCCGGCCGAGTCGTAGCCACGGTATTCGAGCCGCCGCAGGCCCTCCATGAGGATGGGGACGATATTGCGCTCGGCGATGGCTCCGACGATTCCGCACATGACTGGTTTGCCTCGGCACTGATTGGCCCGGTGGGCTGTCAAGTGTGCCTGAACTGCTCGCCTAAAGGCGATGTCCGCACAGCTGAGGCGTGAACTTGGTCGCGGCCGGCACACTCCGACCCCCGATGGGTATGGAAGTTGCGGCCACCCGCCTCCTGTCAAGGAAAGCACGAGGGGACTTATGAACTTCATTCTCTGGTTGATCGTAGGAGGGCTGATAGGCTGGATCGCCAGCAAGATCATGAATACCGATGCCCAACAGGGTGTGGGCCTGAATATCGTGGTGGGTATCGTCGGCGCCCTGCTGGCCGGGTGGTTGATCACGCCGCTGATCGGTGGATCCACCATCAATCAGGGTGACTTCAGCTTGAGCGGGCTGGTGATCTCGCTGCTGGGAGCCATCGTCCTGCTGGCTATCGTGAATCTGTTCCGCCGCGGACGGACGCGGTAGCCAGGTCCGGGAGTCCGCACCCGAGCCGCTCACCCCGATGGGGTCGCAACCTTGAGGCTCGCCAAGGCCGAGCGAGCCTCCTCCGACCCGCGGAAGTCGCCGGACCCCGAGAGAGCGGATTCCAGGTTGATGCGTGCCCTTTCGCGCTCTCCGCTGCGCAGCTGCGCCATTCCCAGGTGGTAGCGGATCACCTTCGAGTCGGGGGACCGATCTGCCGCACGCTCCAGCGCGACCACGGCATCCCGGTACTCGCGTAGTTTGAAGCGTACCCAACCCAAGGTGTCCAGGAGCAAAGCGCTGTCCGATGTTTCGAACCCCGTCGTCAGAGCTCGTGCACGGTCGAGGCTGGCCTTGTCGGTCTTATAATTGACCAGCAGCATAGCCATGTTGTTGGCGGCGAGCTGGCGGGCCCCCGGATCGCCCTTGCCCTTGTATAGTGCGTCGTAACACGCGATCGCAGAGTCGATGCGACCCTGCTTTTCGTAAAGGCCAGCGAGCTCCGTAGCGACCCGGGCCTGTGTGGGTGCGAGCCTCAAAGCGGTCTCATAATTCCTGACCGCGCCGTTCGCATCGTCCGCGGCCAACCTGACCTGTGCGAGATCGCGGTACGCGACCCACGAACCCGGGTCGAGCGTCACGGCCCTGGTAAGAGTCTCGGTGGCGTGAGTGAGATCCTTCGCTTCCAAATACGTACCGCCCAGCAGATCGAGCAATTGCACGTTTTTCGGATCGCGCTCGACCGAGTGCTGCAGCCGCGCTATGGCTACAGTATCGCGGCCGCGCTCGAGACTGAAGCGCGTCAGTGAGGTGAGTATCTCAAGCGAGGCGGGTTGCAGCTCGAGCGCGTGCTCCAGGTTCTTGTCGCTCTCATCCGGGCGATTTTGATCATGAGCGATGAGCCCGGCGAGGTAATACGCCTGAGCGCTATCGGGACGCAGCCGCTTGAGATCCTCTGCCGCGGTTCGCGCCGAGGTCAAATCGCGATTAGCAATATACGCGTGAACCAACGCCTCGCGCGCTTGCGCGTCGCCCGGTGACCTGTGAACTGTTTCCTCGAGCAAGGCTACGGCCTGCGAGGCACGATCAGTCTGTATGAGAAATTGCGCCAGCTCGATTCGGGTCGAAACGTCCTCCGGAGCCGCATCCATCGCCGAGCGCAGCGCTCCTTCGGCCAGCGCCGGCTCTCTCTTTGCCAGATAGGCTCGCGCGAGCAAGCGCAGCAACGTCACGGACTTGGGCTGGTCACCCAACACGGCACGGAGATCGACGATCGCGCTCGTCGGATCGCCGTGTGCGAGGGCCATATTGGCCCTCATGATGAGCGCGTCGTTGTCACGCGCGCTCCGGGCGAGAACCTCTTCGACGAGCTTCTTCGCCTCATCGTCGTGGCCCTGTGCAATCTCGAGGGCGGCAATGCGGTCCCGCGCCGCCAAACCCTTCGGCCTCGTCCCGTCGCGAAGGATGATCTCCCGGTAAGTTGCGATGGCTTCCTGCGTCGCGCCATCACGCTGCAGCAATGTACCGAGTCCCAGACGCAGATCCTCGTTGTTCGGCTCACGCGTGATGAAATCGCGCAAAGTCTTCTCGCCCTGCTCACGCGAGCGCTGCGTCGTGATGAAATCCACGAGCGCGAGTTTAGCCTCGTTCTTGTATGGCAGATCCCTCACGGCGTCCTCGAGAACCCGCTGTGCCTCATCCAACTTGCGAGCCTGCGCGAGATGACTGGCGAGCTGCATACGCGGCGGCATCTCGCTCGGCTCGAGCGCGATGATCTTGCGCATCTGCTCTTCCGCCTTCTCCGCCTGATCGGTCGATAGGTACACGCTGGCGAGAATCCGCCGCAGATCGATCGAGGCCGGAGCCTTTGTCACGGCGTCACTGACCAGGGAGACCGCGAGCGCACCGTCACCCGCCCGCAACGCCAGGGCCGAGAGAACCGCGATCGCGTCCTCGTTGGTCGGTGCCACCTGGACGGCGCGCTCGGCGTCCGCGCGTGCGCCGATGTTGTCTTTGAGCTGGTGACGCGCGGCCGCGCGCGCCGCCAGAAGGTCCGGACTGTCCGGATGATCCAGCAATGCGGGCGCGACTACCTCCAACGCCTGTTGGGTCGCGCCGCCAAGCACAAAGACCTTCGCCAGACTCGCGCGCGCCCGGTCGTCGTCCGGCTGGGTATCGACCGCCGTTTGATAGAACTCGACGGCCTCGCGGATGTTGCCCCGCCGCTCGGCTACGCGACCGTTGAAGTACAAGGCGTCGCCGTCCCGCGGCTCGATCTGCAGCGCGTTGCGAAATTCGATGCTGGCTTTATCGAAGTTGCCCGCGGTGAAGTACTGCTTGCCGCGTGCCATGTGACTCTCATAACGGGAATGCGAGCCACCACAGCCGGGTAGCACGAGAAGAGCCGCCCACGCAGCCAGAGCACATAGCGGCAGCCGGATTGCGCGCGCGGGGGTCATGACAAGCTGACGTTCTTGCACCGGGGTACGACCGGTCATTGTATGCAGCCCCGATGACGAGCGTATGACATGTGCCGCGCCAAGGCCGGGGACATGCGGCACCCGCTTCACGAGCCGGGCAAACGACGCCGCGATACGGTACGAGCTGGATTCCCAGCCACTACATCGAGCGGCGCTACATCCCTCACGACCACGGCCCTCGCGCCGACGACAGCGCCACGTCCCACTCTGATACCTGGCCCGATAAAGGCTTCAGTACCCACCCAGACACCATCCTCGATCGTGACGGGCGGCTTGCGGAGCGGCAGTTCCGGATGATTCAGATCGTGTGTCCCCGCGCACACGTGCGAGCGGTAGGAAAGAGTCACGCTCCGGCCGATACTCACACGGCCGAGGCTGTAGACGAACACGTGTTCGCCGAGCGCAGTCCAATCGCCAATCTCAACGTTCCACGGCATGTAGAGATGCGTGGAGGGATACACGTTGACGTGCGCACCGACTCGAGCCCCGAACAGTCGCAAAACGGCACGGCGCCACGCAAAACAAGGACGCGGGCTGAGAACGATGAGCCAGCGGCCCAGGGTCCAAAGGACCCGGCGTATCTGCTCGCCGCGCGAGTACTTGCGGGCCGCCTGGTTGCTGGCATGATCGACCGGCAGGTCTGGAATGGGATCGCTCATCCGCCTCTCACATGGCCGCGCGGGTCGCCTTCAGATGATCCGCGAGCCGCAATGAAAGAGCGAGCGCGGTAAAAGTCGGATTGGCTATGCCCCCCGCCGGAAACACAGCCGCTCCTGCCACGAAGAGATTGTCGACGTCGTGGCAGCGCAGATCCGGGCGAGTCACGCCGGTGCGCGGCGTTGCGCTCATGCGGGTCGTTCCCATGTGATGGAATATATCGCGGGCGGCGCCCAGTGTATCGCGGCGCTCGAAATCGGGAGCGCCGGCAAGCCGGATCTTTGCGAGGCCGAGTCTTTCGAACTCCTGCGCGATGCGAACCGCAAATCCCGTGAGCGTTCTGCGCTCGAGGTCCGTGACGCGCCAGTCGAGACGAGCGCGAGCCATCCCGAGCGCGTCGACACGCGTATCGAGCAGCACGCGGCTATCGCAGTTGGGCGCCTGCTCCGAGTCGACGAGCAACTGGATGCTGCCGGTACCTGGTGAGCGGCGGCGTTTCGCGAAGTACCGGGCCAGCACCAGGCGCATCAGCTCGGCGCTGCCCCGAAGCATGGCAACGCTCTCATCGACGGAGGGAAGTTCGAGCCGCCCAGCCTGTAGTGAGCGCAGAATGCGACGTAACTCCATCCAGCCGAGAGCGTCCGGTATCTGGAACGCTACGTGTCCCATCGCGTTCAGCCATCCTTCGCGACGCATCGCCGCATCACTCGGCTCGACTTTCACGCTGTACATCGTGCCACCGATGTAGCGCGGATCGAACAGATTTTGCACGACGGCCCGCGACGCCGGCTCGACCTCACCTGCGACATAAGAGACATGGTCCTGAAAGAAACGGCCAACCAGTCCGCTGCCGTTGGCAACACTGTTGCCGTTGGATAGCGGAGAGGCCAGCAGCAGGCGCGCCGTCTCGATCCCACCACAGGCGATCACGAACGAGCGGGCACGAATGCTCGCCTCGCGGCCCGACCGCGAGCGCACGTGCATCGCCTCGCAATGCTCGCCACCCGGCGCGCACCGTACCGCGGTTGCAGTCGCATCGAGCACCACCGACACATTGCTCGAGCGCTCCAGCTCGCGGCGCCAGAGGACCGCGAAGTTCCTTCGTCCGAGTGCCGCCCATTGCGAGAAGCGGACGCGAAATTGTGTCGTATCGAATGCGGGCGGCGCCATGCCGAGGCGACGCCACACCGTGTCGTCGTACGGCGGACCTTCGATACGCAAAACGCGCTCCGCCCGCCGGTAGTAGGGCTCGAGCTCCTCGAGTTTCAGAGGCCAGCCGCTGTGGGGAATCCAGGGTCGGGACTCGAGCTCGCTGGCTCGCAAAGGAACCAATTGCCCGCCCCACGCCCGGGTCGTGCCGCCAAGCGAGCGAATCCGACCCTGGCGCCACCCGTCATGCCGCAATCCGACACTTTCGAGTGTGTTGAGATCGTCGCCGTGCGCGTCGGGCTCGCGCAATCCCGACTCGAGAACGATGACACGCCAGGCACTTCCCAGAAATTCCGCTGCGAGCGCCAGACCAGCGGCCCCGGCACCCACGATGCAAAGATCCCAGGCCTGCGCGTCGGGCGCAAAGGCGCCGCCGGACGCGCCGAAATCGTGGATCACGGCGGCGATCCGAGCAGATTCACCAGCTCGCGGACGCGCGTGTCATCGGCATCGCTCGTCGCGGCCCGCACGTTACGCTCGATTCGCGCGGCCGAGCGGGACTGCATGAGCACGAGTCCCTGCGGGTTGGCGAGCACCGCGGCGCGCAGCAACAATCCACCCAACTCGTCGTCACCGGCCGGCCCGAGTGTTGGGTGGGCGCGTTGCGCCAGCCGCTCCCGGCAGACCGCGAGCGCACGACCGATGAAGCCGTAGGTGATGAGAAGGCGGCCGGGGCCGTCAACTGCCGTAACATTGTGGCGAGTGAGATCGCTGTCGAATTGCACGACTTGCGACAACTGCGGACGCCTCTGCAGAACGGGCAGCAACCAATCGAAATCGGTAGCCACGCCAAATGCCCGTACCTTTCCCGCGCGTTTTGCGTCTTCGAGCCAGGCAATGAGCTCTTCGTCGGGAAGAGCGGCGGCGGACGCCTGGTGAGCCAGATAAAAATCAACGTAATCGGTGCGGAGCGCACGCAGACTGCCCTCCAGGCTATCCCGGACGGTTGCGAGTGAAAAAGAGGGTGGTGTGGACAGAGCTCCGGCATTGCGCACCGCGGCGCGGCGCAGCGCCGGGAACAACTCGAGCGCGCGGCGTGCCGCACCTTGGAAAACGGCGAGACGCGCAGCCAGTGGCGACGCCCGCAGGCCGAACTTCGTCGTCAGAGTGACTTTGTTGCGCCGCCCAAGTAGAAAGCGACCCAAAGCACGCTCTGACTCACCGAATCCGTACAGAGGTGCGGTATCGAAATGAGTAATGCCGCTTGCAAAGGCAGCGGCCAGCGTGTTGTGCCGACGGCGTGCGCTTCCTATCCGCAGCAACCCACCCGTGCCGAAGCCAACACGCGACGTCGTCTTTCCGATCGGCGGCAGCATTACCTGCTCCGAGGTCTCCGGGAGCGCCCCGCCCGCAGCAACACGCGCGCTCATACCGGCAGGCCGCGTCGACGCCGCTCGAGCTCCGCCCCTTTGCAGGCAATCATGTATTCGTAGATCGCCTGCAGCGTCGCATAAGTGAAGCCGGCCCGGCCGTCGAGAAAACCGCGGCGCCAGCCATAGTAGTACAGGAACTTCACCAGCGGCCGTGCCGGAAGCTGAAAGAAGATGTCCTTCAGCGCGCGCCGCCGCTCATTGGGGTCACGCGAAAATAGCGATCCGGAGGAGGTACGCTGCTCGCGGACCTTGGCGGCTTCGATCGCTTCCATGTCCGAGTACCGGTTGTGACGGGCAATCCAATGCGATACCCCGTGGCTGAAGGGGTAATGGATGATATGTCCGGCAAGCTCCCCGATCGGTCCGTCGACCACGGCGACCGGATTGACGAGCCGCTCGTAGCGAATGTGCTGCGGACGGAACAATCGCACCAGCCATGTCGGATAAAGCTGCGCGTGCTTCAGCCAATGCCCCATGAAGAAGTCCTTGCGACGTACCCGGAACGCGGCTTGCAGAGCTTCCGGGCGCGCGCGCCGCAACACGTCGTCGCGCAGCTCCGGCAGGCAACGCTCGTCGGCGTCCAGGTAGAGTACCCAGGGATGACGAAACGGGATGTTGCCGACCGCCCAGTTCTGGTGGGCCGACCAATTGTCGAACGCGCGCGTGACGACCCGGGCACCCTTGCCTTCCGCGATCGAGCGGGTCCCGTCCGTACTGAGGGAGTCGAGAACCACGACGTCGTCGCACCAGGAAAGCGAGTCCAGGCACGCCGCGATATTGATCTCCTCGTTGAGAGTCAGAATGAGGGCAGAAACGCTCACCGTGCACCACTTTCAGCTCGTCACCAAACCGTCGTATTCGCCGCGTACCATTTTGGGTCCCCAAAAAAGAGCATACTATGCATCCGCTGCGCCTTGGATCGCCCCTCCGACTCTACACTCTGTTTGCAGTCGTGGCCGTTGCGGCGATCGTACCCTTCGCCCGGGTGCTGGGCGATCTCTACAATATCTGGAACCTCAAGCCGGAGTACAGCCATGGGATCATGCTCCCGCTGTTATCCGCCTTCCTGATCTGGCGCCAGCGCGAGCAACTGCGCAACCTGCCGTTCACCGGATCGTGGACCGGCCTCGGACTCATTGTCCTGGGACTCGTGCTGCGTATCATCGGCCAGTCGACCACGATGCAGACGCTGGAGCACTACGCTTTCCTGCTCGTGCTCTACGGCCTGGTACTCGCTCTGACGGGACCCGTGATTTTCCGGCGGCTGTGGATGCCGCTGCTCATTCTGATCTTCGCGGTGCCGCTGCCGTCATTCTTCAATAACGCACTGTCGCTGCAGTTGCAGCTCCTCTCCTCCGCCCTGGGGGTCTGGGTAATCCGCGCCGCCGGCACCAGTGTCCTGCTCGAGGGCAACATCATCGACCTCGGAAATTATCAGCTCGAGGTCGCGGAGGCCTGCAGCGGGCTGCGCTATCTGCTTCCGCTGATGACGCTGGCGTTCATCGTCGCATACTTGTTCCGTGGCCCGTTGTGGAAGCGCACGGTGATCCTTCTCTCGAGCATTCCCATCACGGTCGTCATGAACAGCCTGCGTATCGGCTTCATCGGCGTTACCGTTGACCATTGGGGCCCGGGCATGGCAGAAGGAGCCCTGCATGACTTCGAGGGCTGGCTGGTATTCATGCTCAGCACCGGCGCGCTGATTCTCACCGCGTTGGGCCTGGCGGGAGTCGGGTCGTCGAAGACCGGATGGCGCGACGCCTTCGCTCTGGACGCCGTGCCGCCAAAGCGGAATTCCGCCGTGGCCGCGGCTCCCATGATCCAGGCGGTACCGCGCTCATTCGTTGTGGCAGCGGTCCTCGTACTCGGTGGCGCGGTCGCAGATACTGCGATGCCAACACAGCAGACCACTCACCCGCCGAGAGTGAGCTTTGACGAGTTCCCGACCCAGATCGGCGAGTGGGTCGGCAAACGCGATTCGCTGCAGAGTGTGTATCTCGATGCCCTGCGACTCGACGATTACGTGTTGGCGGACTATCGCGGGCCGGACGGCATGGCCATCAACTTCTACGCTGCCTACTACCAGATGCAGGACTCCAGCCGGGCGATTCACTCGCCGCACGACTGCATTCCCGGGGGCGGCTGGGAGATCACCAAATTCGAGCAACGCACGTTTCCTGCAGTGGGCGGGCACGGCCCCTTCAAGGTCAATCGTGCGGCCGTGCAGTTGGGATCGCGCCGTCAGATCGTGTACTACTGGTTCGATGAGCGCGGCCGGCAGTTGACGAGCGAATACGCCGCGAGATGGTATCTCTTCTGGGACGCATTGACGCGGAACCGGACCGACGGTGCGCTCGTGCGCTTCGTGGCGGCCGTTCCACCCAACGTCAATGAATCGGACGTCGACGACCGGATCATGCGCTTTGCCACACGCATCGAGCCCACCCTCAGCCGGTACATACCCGACTGAAGGAACGCAGGCCATCGCGAGTCCGACCGTCCCGACGCTGTGCCTGCGCCGCCCCTAGATCGCGACGGCGACGGTAATCGCGGCCAGCAGACCCAGTCCAAGACTGACGCGATCTCTGAGGGCGTAGACGACCGGATCGTCGTGCATGCCGCCACGATGAGCGGTCATCCAGACACGGCTGATCCAATAAAGCATGAGGACACAGAGCATCCAGATGGCTTTCGGACGGTGATAGAGCGGCTCGATCTCCGGCGAGTTGATATATAGCGCGAGCACGAGCACGCTGAGATAGCCGGCTGCCGTCCCGAAACTTTGCAGGACGGCGAGATCCTCGACACGATAGCCGCGGCCGAGGGCTTGCAGCCGCTGCTGCCGTCGCAGTGCATCCAACTCCGCATACCGTTTCACGAACGCGAGGCTGAGGAACAGGAACACGGAAAACAGCAGCAGCCAGAACGACAAGGCCACGGTAACCGCGCCCGCGCCCGCTATGATGCGCAAGGTATACAGTCCGGCCAGCGCGACCGCATCGACGAGCAGCATCCGTTTGAGCTTCACCGAATAGGCGAACGTCAACACATAATACGCCGCTAGAGAGAGCTGAAATTTCCCCGGCAGGAATGCGGCAATGAGGGCCGCCGCGGCAAGCAGCGCCGGCGCCAGCGCCAATCCGATCGCGAGCGACAGGTCGCCGGCCGCGAACGGCCGCTTCGACTTGCGCGGGTGGCCACGGTCGGCTTCCAGATCGAGCATGTCGTTGAGGAGATAGACCGACGAGGCGCACAGGCAGAAGGCGACCACCGCGGCGAGCCCGGAGGCCAACGCGGACAAGTCCCCGACCCGATGTGCGGTGATCAACGGCACCAGGACGAGCACGTTCTTCGCCCACTGATGGGGTCGCAAGGCACGCAGGATGGTCCGGAAGCGCTTACCTTCTGCGGCAGGGAATACGCGCAGCACCGCCAGCTCGCTGGCGGCGCGCCGCTCGAGCGCGGCCGGCCCGTTCACGATGATCGCGCCGCGCGCGCGGCGCCAGATCGCCAAGTCGCGCCACTCGTTGCCGCAGTAGTCGAAACCTCCGTGACCAAAGCGCTCGACGAGCTGGTCCGCCTTGCGTTTGCCGGCGAGGTTCACCCGGCTGTCGCTGGCTATGACGCCGTCGAACAGATCCAGGTGCTGTGCCACCTTCTCGGCGAGTTGCACATTGGCGGCCGTGCACAACCAGATCTCTCGTCCAGCGGCACGCTCGCTGTTCAGCCAGGCCAGCAGGTCCTTGTTATAAGGAAGTGCCGCCGGATTGAGCACCACCCGCGCGGCGATCTCCGCTTTGAGCCTGGACTTACCGCCCAGAAGCAGCCAGCCCGCCGCCAGTATCAGATACAGGGGATTGCGCTTCATGAGCAGCAACAGCGATTCGAGCAGGACATCGCTGCGAATCAACGTCCCATCAAGATCGACGCACAGCGGGGGCGCCAGTACCCGTGCGCTTACGGCCATGGGGCCACCGGGTAAATTGCGACTCCGGTGGCGCGCCCGGCAAAAAGATAACGCGAGAGTGGCTGCATTTGGCGAATCACTGCGGGCCGCCGTCCTGTTCGACGAATCTTACGGCGGCGTGACACACGGCCGGCGACGGTTGGTTTTACGGCTTCCCGAGCAGGCTAATCCGCAAACCTTACGATGACGTGACAGCGTCCCTCGGGCGTACGGCTGCCCTCGTCCCTGGCTATACTCGAAGCCTCCGGCAACGATCATCGATCCCCTGTCCGCGTGTCCGAATGGCAGTCATTCTTTTCAAGGTGATGCTCGCGGTGGCCACTGGCCTGCTCGGCGCGTGGGTACTGCGTACCCGTCTCATGGAGCTACCCGAGAGGCTCTTCCTCCGTGGGGCAGTGGGGCTGCAACTCATTCCCGCGCTGGCAATGTTTCTGGTCTTCTATGTTATCGGCCATCAGGAACCGACATCCGACGTACCCGGCTATTACGTGCCGGCCGCCCGGGCGACCCTGGCCGGACAAGTGCCCTTTCGGGATTTCACGCTCAGCTATGCCCCTCTGTTCGCCTATCTGGGCGCGGGTCTCGTATTTTTCTGGAACAGCGGAAAGGTCTTCGCGCTGTTCGCGATCCTGCTGAACGCGGTGGCGCTGGTGTGGTGGCACGCGGCGGCCAGCGCCTGTTTCGACCGGCCCACGGCGCGCCATTGCACCATTCTGTACGCGACGAGCGGCCATGTGCTTGTGCAGGCGCTGCTGGGGACGAATCAAGCCTGGGTCGGCGCGGCGCTCGCGGCCAGCGCCCTGCTGATCGTGCGCGACCGCAGCGCGGCCTCCGGTCTCGTGCAGGCGGCGGCCGCCTGTACTACAAAGGTCCTGGCGCACCTGTTTTGGCCAATACTCTGGATCTGCGCGCGGCATCGCGCACGCTGGGCTGCCGGCGCGGTTCTGCCCACCGCGGGGCTTTACATGGCCTTTCTGGCGATTGGCGCGGGCCCGAGGCTTCTGTACCCCTTGCGACACGAAGGCGACCTCATAAGCCCCGGAAACGTCCCTTATCTTTTCGACCTCGTCCTGAGTACCACCGGCTCGTTCGAGCGAATCATCTTCGACGTTGTCGCGCTGGCGGCGCTCGCCATGACGACCGCATGGCTCTATGCAAAGGTGCGAACCTTGGACGGGCAGCACCGGCAAACCCTGTTGCTCGCGGGTCTGGCGTTGACGGGGTTGGTTTTCATGCTGTTCAGCAAGAAAAGCTACACGGGTTATGTCATCTTCGTCATGTACCCCATCGTGCTCATGCTCGTCAGCGGCGTAGCGAATTTGCGCGCCCGCGTGAGCTTCCTGCTTGCGTTCAACGCGCTCCTGGTCGCAGAGCCCAGCCTGTGGTTCCATCTGGGGGCCAACCGCCGGCCCCTGCGGACCTGGTTTGCGATGGGCGGAGGCTCCGCGGCGATTGGTTTCGTGTTGCTCGATGTCGCGCTACTGGCCTGTTATGTGTATCTCGCCTGGCTGAGCGTGCGTGGCGTACAGCGGACGGTGAATGGCGCGATCGTCTCCAGAAACGCGAGCCAGTCGGCCACCGCATGCTCGCTCGTGTAACGGGCTAGCGCGAGCTCGCGCGCCTTCCGACCCATCGCTTCGCGACGAGCCGGGTGGTCCCGAAGGAAGCGAAGCTCCGTGGCAAGCCGCTCACTGTCGCCGACGGCGACCGCGATTCCGCAATCCTCCTCCCTGACCAGCCGGGCCAGATCACCGGCGGTGTCGCCGACAAACACGGCCGGCCGTCCTGCCGCCAGGATGCCGTAGATCTTGCTCGGCACGATGAGACCCTCGAGCGCCGGCAGCAGACTCACGAAATGCACATCGGCGGCTGCAAGACTGTCGCTCAGAAGCTCCGCGGGCTGGTAGCTCTGAAAGAAGAAGCTATCGAGACCCTCTGCGCGTACCGCATTCCGCAGTGCATCAGCCTTCGCTCCGCCGCCGGTGACTAGAAAAGCAAAATGAGGGTCCCCGCGCAGCAGGCGCGCCGCACCGATCAAGGTGTCGAACTCATGTGCGCGGCCGAGATTCCCCGAGTATCCGATCAGGAAGCGGCCGGCAAGACCGAGACGCTGCCGCGTGACGCTGGTGTCCGTAGGCTGAGGGATCACGCTGGCCGGATCGGACCAGTTGGGGACGATGCGTACGTGCGAGACGGGGACACCAGCGGCCAGTAATCGTCCGCGCATGGCTTCGCCGAGCACGACATTCATCGCGGCGCGCCGCAGCGATCGATTCCGGGCCGCCAGCAGAAGTCGCTCGATCCATCTCGGAATGAGATTCGGTGTCAACACCGAAGCCACCTCCGGAAAGAGGTCCTGCAGCCAGTTCACCAGCACCGCGCCGCGCAGTTTCGCCGCGCAGGACACCACTAGTGAAATGAGCGGTGGATCCGTCTTGGCGACGACTACATCGCCGCGCGCGAGGACCTTCAGAAGCTGCAGCCCGGCCGCCACGTGAAAACTCAAATAATCGAGCGCGCGGCCCACGAGTCGCGCACGACCCCGGGTAGCCGTGGAGACGCGATAAACACTGACGCCGCCAATCGCCTCCTGAGAAGGTAATGCGGCCTGCGGATTCTCATAGAGTTGCCGCGACGTAACGATCGCGACGCGTACGCCGCGCTCGGCGAGCCGGAACGCGAGATCCGAAAGCATGCGGCTCGTAGCCGACTGGTCGGGAAAGAAATAGCGGTTGACGAATACGATCCGCGGAGAGTGCA
>CAZDTG010000029.1:35601-37675 GCA_964508005.1 uncultured Steroidobacteraceae bacterium | reverse complement strand
TCTTCGGGGTGATCAGAGAGCCAGGTCAAGAGGTGGTCGGCCGCATGCACGAGCGCGTCCGCCGTTGACAGCAGGCCGGCATTTAGCATGTCGGTCAACGCCTCACGCAGACCAAGATCGGGGTCGTCCGTCCAGGCAGGATCCGCGGCCTGCACGACCATCGAAATCAGGTCATGGTGCATCTCCTGCTCAGGTATCTCACCCTGCTCGATTTGGCTCATCAGCTGCCGGTGCTTTCCTACAGCGGGCTCCCAGTACCGCCGGCGAAACTCCTCCTTGCGATCGACCCCTGCCGCGATGATCGCGTCACGATCGCCCGTCAGGTATTCGGAGTTGGCCATGGCCCTCCGGATTGGCTCCAGAAAGGCCACGAACTCGGCCGCCGCAGGCCGGGAATCGATTTCGTGGAGCCCGACGATCTCGCATTGCAGCTGCGTGAGCGCGAGCACTGCGAAATTGACCAGGTCGACTTTGGACCCGCCGCTCCCTCCGCCTTCGGCGAGGGCAGCGTCAACGTTCCGCCTGACGGTCGGATAGAGCACCCGCTCACGAAACCAGCGGTCGCCGTCGGCACGAAAAAGCTTGCCCATCGTGCGGCGCCTGGTCTTGTGCGCGTCTCCCTCGATCCGCAGCATCGTGCCGTGGCGGAACGCCTCGGTGCCGTCGCGGATCAGGGTCGCGAACCTAGCATCCCTGAACACTTCGAGCACGTCCGCATACCGCGTCAGCACCACAGGCTCCGCCTGGTTCTGACTACTGCTGTCGATCATCGTCTTGGCCCTCCATGTCTCGGGAAACAGCAAGCCTGCGTTGTCACGCCGGGTCAGGGTTGTAACCGCGCAGTGCACAGAACCCTGCGTCAACGATCAGCTCAATTCCTGTGACGAATTGGCTCTTGTCGGACGCCAGCCAGAGGACGGCCTGTGCGATCGAATCCGGCGGCAACAGGCCCACTCCGCGCAGGGCCGTCAGGCGCCGTTCATCACGATCGGTCCGGGCAGCCGTAGCGCCCGGTTGCGGTTTGTGCTGCTGCTGAGTGATCTCCGTGTTGATCCGTCCGGGGAGCACCGCATTGACTCGAATCCCGTGCGGGCCGCACTCCAAGGCCAGACTCTTCATCAGCCCGAGCACGCCGTGTTTGGATGCCGAATACGCGGAGTTCTGCGCGCGACCTCGAACGCCGTTGACGGATGCGACGAAGACGATGGATCCCTGTCCCTGCTTGATCATCACCGGCACAACCGCTTTGCTCAAGCGCCAGGCGCCCGACAGATTGACGTCCAGAGTCGCCGCCCATTGGTCCTCATCCATCGTCCACGTAGGCAGGAGCGGCAGGGTGATGCCCGCGTTGGCGCATGCCACGTCGACACGCCCAAAGGCTTCCAGAGCTGCTCCAACAGCGGCATCAAGCTGGCTCTGATCACGCACGTCGGCAACCACGGGGAGCGCTCTGCCGCCCGCTGCGACAACCATGGCGCATGTGTCCTCGAGGTCGTTCCGAGAGGCAGGTTGGTAGGCGACATCTCCGGATACGCGGCTCGCGACATCGGTCACAACCACCGCGGCACCTTCGCGCGCGAGAGCCACCGCGATGGCTCTGCCAATTCCGCGCGCGGCCCCAGTCACAATCGCCACCCGAGTTTCGAGGTCGCGAGTCGTCACCGGGCTGCTGGCGCTGGTCACCACCGCACCTCATCTGTTGAGGCAGCCGCGGGGCTGTTGGCGTTGATTTCTGTTGACATAGATGGAGCCGAGCGAGCCTAGGTTCGTGCGCGAAAACTTGTCAAGGTGGAGCGCGTCGCGGGTTTAAAGTACGCGCGAATACGAGGGATCGCGTCTTGACCGCTGGGGAGTCGCAGAGACGTATCCGAGCGTCTCTGTTTGTGCGCCCACTCGGGTTAAGACCTCGGGAAGTACGACACGCTTGGCGATCTTCCAGTCCCCGTCGCGGCGTTCGAGCCGATCGATGTAGCGCCCGCAGGCCTGATCGACGACCTGTTCACCAGCGACGTCCGCGCGCAGCCAGGCTACGAAGTATGTCTCCGCCCAAGCCATGTCGGCGTCCACTTCGACG
>CAZDTG010000029.1:19933-35501 GCA_964508005.1 uncultured Steroidobacteraceae bacterium | reverse complement strand
GCACATCCCCGATTGCGACGCGGTCGGCAAGGGCAACGACAGGGTCCATCCTCACTGACCCCATCGTGCGATCCGGCCGGAGCCAGGTCAACGTGGCAGGCCGAGCGATGAGACGCCACGATTGCCCAGCGTTCGTCTTGCCGGACACTACTATTCCGTGGAGCCGGAGGGGTTCGCCCACGTCCGGGCTGTCGCTCAGTGCTGCTCCCGGGGCAACGGATTGGCTTTCGATAACCAGTGTTATGGGCCTGGCCGATTCGGATCTTTGGTCCCTGGCGGCGCGTCGCCCTCTCGGCGATTGTTTCGGCCCCGATGAGCGCGCTGTATTCGCGCGCCCTGTAACGCTCGATCCACTCGTGCTCTCTGGGCGCGCCTAAACCTTTCGTGGCCGGTAATATTGTCGATGTGCCAATTACTGGCCGCGAAGCAACAGCCGCTGACGTCCTCCGCACGTACCTCGACGCCGTGGCGCTGGCCGAGCCTCTTCAGTCGCGCATCTGGGCTGCAGCGCAGCTCACGCTGACCCAGGTCCGCGCCCTCCGTCGCCTCCAAAGAGAGGCCAAGCCGTTGGGCCAGCTAGGAGCCGAGCTCGGACTCACGCCGCCGTCGGTGACGCGTCTGGTCGATCGGCTCGAGGAGCGCGGACTAATCGAGCGCCGCCGCGGCGATGCCGACCGGCGTCGCGTGGTGGCCGCCATCTTGCCCGCGGGCCTGCGGCTGATCGACTCGGTTCCTCTTTTTAAGACGAGTCCGATTTACCAGGCGGCTGAGGAGCTGAGTGGAGAAGAGCGGACGTCGGTTGTGTCAGCGCTCGACCTGCTAACGCGGACGGTGCGATCGATTGAAGAAGAGGCAGCGCGCGCCGCTGAAGGCGCCTCGTGAAGATGGAATACAAGTGGGTAGTACTCGTCAACACGACGATCGGGATGCTGATGGCATCGATCAATCAGACGATCGTTCTGATCTCGCTTCCAGCCATCTTCAGCGGCCTCCAGGTCGATCCACTCGGACCCGGGCACGCCACGCTGCTGCTGTGGACGCTGATGGGTTACTCGGCGATCACCACTGTCTTGCTGATCACATTCGGACGGATCGGGGACATGTTTGGACGCGTCCGCGTTTACAACCTCGGGTTCGTCATCTTCACGGTCGGATCGCTTCTCTGTGCGGTCACTCCTGGGAGAGGCGACGCCGGGGCGATTGAGCTGATCGCCTTTCGGATGTTGCAAGGTCTGGGCGGGGCGTGCCTGTCGGCGACGAGCGTCGCCATCCTGACCGACGCCTTCCCAGTCTCACAGCGCGGACTGTCACTGGGCATCAATCAGATTGCCTTCATAGCGGGAACAGTCATTGGTACTGTCGTCGGCGGGCTGCTGGCGGCCGTCAACTGGCGATTGGTGTTCCTCGTCAGCGTGCCGATTGGAGTCGCCGGGACGCTGTGGGCCTTCTTAGCCCTTCACGAGCTCGGCGAGCGGCGCCACCAGCGGATCGACTGGGTCGGCAACCTGACGTTCGCGGCGGGTCTCCTGGCGGTGATGCTGGGCCTCACTCAGGCGCTAACCCCGTACGGCGATTCCAACATGGGTTGGACGAACCCGGCCGTCGTCGTCTCGCTGGCCGCAGGTGTGCTCTTGCTGGCGATATTCGTGGCCGTTGAGTCACGGGCGGCGTACCCGATGCTCGACCTAACTCTATTTCGGGTCCGCGCCTTTCTGTTCGGGAACCTTGCTGTCTTCATGTTCGCGCTGGCGCGGGGCGGCCTGCAGTTCATGCTCGTCATCTGGCTCCAGGGCATCTGGTTGCCCCTGCACGGCGTGCGTTACGCGGATACGCCGCTCCACGCCGGCATCGACATTCTGCCGCTGATGCTCGGTTTCGTGGTATGCGGACCCTTGGGCGGCTGGTTGAGTGACCGTTACGGAGCCCGGGTCCTGGCCACGGGCGGCATCCTGATGGCAGCCACAGGCGCAATACTGCTGCTGACGCTTCCGGCCGACTTCAACATCGGCTTGTTCGGGACATACCTTTTTGTCATAGGCGCCGGCATGGGATTCTTCTCGGCTCCCAACACGGCCCAGATCATGATCTCGGTGCCGGCGGCCCACCGGGGCGCAGCATCGGGTGTGCGAGCGACGGTGATCAATGCCGGCATGGTCGCCAGCCAGGCACTCTTCTTCACCATCGTCATCAGTTCCTTGGCAGCCAGCCTGGGGCCGAGCGTCAGCGGAGGCGCTGCCGCGGCTGGGGTACCAGCACAAGTCGCCAGCGGCCTGGCAGGCCTTCCGCCAAGCTCTGCGATCTTCGCCGCCATGCTCGGTTACGATCCGATCGCACACCTGCTTCCGGCCTCGGCGCTGGCTTCTTTGCCGCCTGGCGTGGCCGCGCGCGTCAGCGATCCGCACTTTTATGCCTCGCTGCTGGCCCAGCCGTTCGCGGCGGGCGTCCACACAGCGTTGGTGGCTTGCGTCTGCATGTGCGTGCTGGCGGGAATCGGCTCATCGCTGCGGGGCCGCTCTCCAGGGGCGGCGGGAGGGGCGGTGTCGGATGCTCAAGCGGACCTCGGAACGACTACCGCCGTCGAGCCGGTCGCTAGCCGGGCAGTGCACGCGCCGTAGGTGTTGGCCGGCCGCTGACCGAACGTCCGGACGTCCGGACAGTTCATCGGGTCGCCGAGCCAAGGGAGGCCGGTTGGTGAGCCGCTTCGCGGGAACACCGCGATCGTTGCCCCCGCCAGCCGAGGCATGCGATGTTCGGTTCGTTCGACCTCGGCTCCGATCTGGCACGACTTGCCGGATACCGACCGCAGAGCACCCGCTCGCGACGGATGACGCCCGGGCCGCGATCCCGTGCCCCCTGGTTCCGTGCATACTCGCGCCGAACGGGCGCTAACTGTGGCGCCTGTCCAATCCTGCTCCTACCGGCTAACGAACGCGTGCTCGGCTACCCCGGCCGCAGGAAGTGGCGCGTCTAAACTTCGGCCATGTATGTACGAGTCGTCGAAGTCAAGGTGCGACCGGGGACGTGGCACGAGTACTACGATGCGATCGTAAAGTACGCCGTCGCCGGTCGAAAGATCGCGAGCGGCCGAATCGAATACTGGGTCGTCCGCACAGATGAGGACGAGGGATTTGTGTTTCACGTGTGGGACAGCGAAGAGGCATTCCACCGCTATCACGAAAGCGAATACCATCGCGGAGAACGTGAAAAGAGAGCCGAAAAATACCTTGTCGGCGAATATCCAACGACCGACGGAGAGGTCTGGTATATAGACCGCGGATCCAATGCGACGAGCTACATTCGGAGTCGATGGTAGCCGCCGGGCTCCGGTCCGAGTCCGAGGACGAATTGAGCGGGGGGCGTTAACATGAACCCCACCTACACAGCAGTGATTGAGCAGGAAGCGCCCTTCGATCGCCCGAGGCTCGGCGATGAAGTCACACAACACCTCCGGGACCGGCTAATGAAGGGTGAGTTCCGGACCGGCCAGCGTATGGGAATTGACGCCCTCGCTCGGGAGCTGCACGTCAGCACGATGCCGGTGCGCGAGGCCTTGTACGCTCTCGCCGGCGAAGGGCTGCTCGAGGTCCTGCCGAGACGGGGTTTCCGAGTGGCGCGCATCGGCATCAACGACATGCGGGACGCTTGGGAGATCAGCGCCTTTATCTCTGGCGTACTGGCTGAGCGTGCTGCCACCTGGCCTGACAGAAGCTTTCTGGCTGAGCTCCAGCGCATCCAGGCCGACATCGAGCGAGTGTTTAGATCGGCGAACGGAAATCCATCAGCGATTCAGGCAGTGAAGAACCTGAACATCAGGTTCCACTCGATTATCAACCATGTGTCTGACTCTGACCGCCTGCGCTGGTTCCTCGCGGCTGCGTCCCGCTTCAATCCGCGCGGTGAATACGACGACATCCCCGGCTGGCTGGAAGCGACGGTGAGCGATCACGAATACATCATCGAAGCGCTGATAGAACGCGACGGTCCGAAGGCGCGGGAGGTTGTCAGCAGACACATCGCTCACGCCGGTGAGTTGATCGTCAGCGAGCTGGAACGCAGGGGCTACTGGGGCCCGAAGCGGCCGTCACGCGAGGTCGAGCGAAGGGCTCACTGAGGCGTTCTTTACGCCCAGCCGCCCGGCCCATATCATCCGGGGCATTTGGGAATGATCAGCGCACGCCCCGTTTCTGAAGGTCGAGTTACTACATCTGTCGCATCGAGGTTTGCGGCGGTCCGCCCCTACGTTCCGGCGCTGGCTCTGCTGGTCGTCGTGGCCTTCGCGATCGGGTGGCCGATTCTTAGCTTCGAGGGTGTTCTCCTGCAGGGTGGCGGTGTGTCAAAGAACATCGCCGACGCCGCGGACCAACCCGGCTTGCGCGGCGTCCTGCTGAACACGCTGGAGCTTTCGCTCTCGTCGACGGCGCTGGCGTTACTCATTGGTATCGCCCTTGCTTGGTGTGCTCTCCGCGTTCCGCGTCGATTCGAGCCAGTGGCGATGATCCTGCCGATGATGCCGCTGCTCGTGCCGGTGATCGCAACGATCTCCGGATGGATCTTCCTCTTCTCGCCGTCCGTGGGATACGGCAACGCTGCGCTTCGGCTGCTGCCGCCGCTTCAGCACATCTCGAATGGCCCGATCAACATCTACACGGTTCCAGGCATCGTGTTCGTCTCGGCGATGAGCCTGGCGTCGTTTGCATACACGTTCGCACTGAACGGTCTGCGCAATACCGGCCAGGAGTACGAAGACGCGGCTACCGTATGCGGCGCCTCCAGAGCGCGCGTCATGGTGACGGTCACCCTGCCGCAGATGCTGCCATCGCTGATCTTTGGGACGGGCATCACGCTGATGCTGAGCCTTGGGCAGTTCGCCGCTCCCCTACTGATCGGCTCCAACGCCAACTTCAGTGTCCTGACCACGCGAATGTTCTCGCTCCTCGGAGCCTACCCGATTCCCTTTGGAGTGATCGCGGCGCTTGGTCTGCCGCTCCTGGCGGCAGGGCTCGCGGTTCTCGTGCTGCAGCGACTCGCCATTGGTGATCAGAGGCGCTATACGGTCGTCAGCGGCCGGGTACAGTTTGTACCGAGGAAGCGCTTCTTCTGGACCGCCATTGTCATTTCCCTTTATGGGATCGTGGCGGTGTTGCTCCCGGTGCTGGCGCTGGTTTACGTGGGCGCCTCGCGTTACTGGAGCGGGTCGCTTTCGCTGAGGGGCCTGTCGCTTTCGCACTTTACGAACGTCCTTTCTGAAAACCGGGGCATTCAGTCGGCGATCGCCACCAGTGTGGTCGCGTCGGTCTTGGCGATCCTCGTCACGGTCCCGGTCGGATATGTCGCGGCCTTGGTGCTGGCGAAGCGTCTCCCGGCTCCGCGAATCGTCGTGGTGATCCTCGACGCTCTGGTCACGCTTCCGTATGGGATTCCGGGCGTGCTCGTCGGCTTCGCGATGCTCTTCGCGTACACGAGACAGCCGCTGGTGCTATACGGCACGGCGGCGATCATCGTGGTCGCCTACAGCACGATCATGCTTCCTTACGCCACGAGGCTTCAGCTGACATCTCTGCTCGCGCTTGGTCCTGAGCCCTGGGAAGCATCGTGGGTAAGCGGCGCCGGTCTGTTGAGGACATTTGCGCGCGTCACCCTGCCGATGATGCGCAAGGGCGCCGCATCGGCGGCCGCCTTGATGTTTCTGCTGCTCTTTCAGGAGTTCAGCGTTTCAGTCCTCGTGAGGGCGCCGGCGGTGCAGGTCGCCGGCACCGTCCTCTACGACCAGTACAACTTCGGTGCTTACCCTGAGGTCGCCGTCGTGGCCCTCGTGATGGTCTGCTTCGCGGTGGTCGGCCTGGCGCTGCTCTTCATCGTCGGGGGGCGGGACGCGGTGAACGGTATGGGAGGCGGCGGCAATGCTTGAGGGCGCGCTCGACTCAAGGCTGGACAGCGTTTAAGCGTCCGGCTGGTCTCCTAACGCGCTTCCGCTTCGACTTCCTCCTCAGCGAGCGTTCCTCGCTTGCGGGAACCGCGGAGCAGATGTTCGACGACATTGGCAGGTACGCGGAGGCCGGCGTCCAGAAGATCTCGGTCGTCCACCACGCCAGTGCGCTCGGCGACCTGCCTACCCAGGACTTCATCGACCTCTGGGCCCGCTTCACCCAGAAGGCTCGCGTCCGACTCTAGACGCGGGCTTCGGCTCGAGCGGCACAGAGAAGGAGGGTTGCCGGCCGGGGGCGATCGCCCTCGAGCGTCTATCCGCCCCTGGCACCTACAAACGTGCCCAAGGGCCTGGCCCGTACCTCCAATGCAGAGTTGACTTTTGATTCTAGATCTGAAATCTTTTGTGCGATGCCTACAGATATTCGCCTCAAGACTTTGGATGCCTGCCTGTCCCGACTCGAAGAGGCCCACGAGCGGGGGGAGACAGCCGTCACGGACGCGCTGTTCAACTCGGTGTCAGCTCACGTTCCAGCCGTGCAGCCTGGAATGCGAATCGCGGCAGCGCTTGAGGCGACTTTCAAGGAGCAGGAACGATGCCTTGCCGGCAAGGCGGCAGGGCAGAGTCTGGAGCGGGCGGCGCCGGGCGCCAGGGGTGGTGAGCTCACCACCGACGAGGCGCGCGCGCTTACGTTCCGCATACGGCAAGAGGGTCAGCACCTGAGCTTGCTGCTCGCCGAGGCGCACGAGCGAAAGGCTTGGCGCGCTCTCGGCTACCGCTCCTGGGGTGCTTACATCCGCAAAGAATTCGGGATGAGCCGGAGCCGCTCCTACGAGCTGCTGGTCCATGCCGAGGTGGCGACCTCGCTGAAGAAGGCGGCCGGGCTCGACGTCGTACCTCCAATCACGCCGCTGGCCGCGCTCACAGTGCGGCCGCGCCTGGAACTGGTCCTGGAGGAGGTTGCGCGACGGGTTTCGGTGACAGTGAACAAGTCCGACGCCGAAGCGATCGTCATGGATGCGGTTCGCAGCGCTCGCCTGCCACGTGCGCAGTCGCGAAAGATCGCCGCGGACACGAGTTCCCCCTCGATGCGCCTCTCGCTAGACTTCAACCGCCTTGCGTCGGTGCTCAAGCACCTGGCGAGCCTGCCACCAGCTGTCGAATGCGCACAGGAGTGCGCGCAGAGCGGCGTTTCGCTTAACGGTCTCGATGCCGCTGCCGCGTGGCTGGCTGATTTCATCAGCGCCTATTACCGGGAAGTTGAAGTCGGATCGCTGCGCGTGCATGGCGTCGGGCTCAGCTCTGGCGCGGCGTAGGAATAAGCGCACCGCGCGCGGCCACGTCGGGCTCTTCTAATTCGGGTTAGATCTAGCTGCTGGCGATTCGCTGGTTGAGTCGCGCGGCTCTCTGCTGCAGATAGCGCTCGCCGGCGACCTTCGCTGACCCGATGCTGCCCCCGAGCGCGGCCTGAATTTGGAGAACCCTCCGGTAGCGGAGGTGGAGGCCGTATTCCCAGGTGAATCCCATCCCGCCGTGGACCTGAATCGCGTCTTCGATAGCCCGGCGGGCAGCCTCCGGCAGCGAGTGCGAGAAGGCGGCTTCGAGCCTGTCCGCCTCGTCGAGCTGCCCGGCCTCGATCAACGCAGCCAGCCGCGCGATCGCGGCACGCCCGGAGTCCACCACTACCTTGATCCCCGCGAGCTTGTGGGCAACAGCCTGAAAGCTCGCGATCGGTCGCCCGAACTGTTGGCGCTCGCGCGCGTAGTCGCAGGAGATGGCAAGGGCGCCGTCGACGACGCCAACCGCATGTGCAAGCCAGGCCACGCGATGTCCTCGTAGGATTGCGTCCGCCTCGTCGCCCCGCAGTTCGACGGCCACCTGGGCATCCCGCAGCTTTACGGCAACCAGCCCCTGGCCGGCGTCGACGCCGTGAACTGGCGCAGTTGGCGAGTGCGCCACGTCCAGGATCCACACCGCATCCCCAACGTCAACGGCGGCCACGGCTGCACGTGACTGCAGCCACAGATAGGCCCGCTCGCCTACCTTGAAACCACCCCCGCCGGCCACGAGCTCCCGCCTTGTGTGAGCGAGAGCAGGTCCAAGAAGGAATGCCTCGAGAACTAGGGGGAGAGGCACCAGGTGCCGCCCCAGCAGCATCGCGACCCGCGCCCGTGCCCTGAGATCGAGCTCGAGACCGTCTGGTTCAGGTACGGCGACCAGCGGTATGCCAAGGTTGCGCAGCTCTTCGGTCGCCTCGCGCGAGATAGGCTCATCGCGCGACGCAACGGCCAGCAGGGTCTCGATGGGCAGCAGCGCGCTTAGTGCGGGCGCCAGCTGCGCCTCGAGGTCAGCAAATTCGGCCTGGCTCATGATCGCTCTCCCGGCAGCCCGAGTAGCTGTCGGGCGATGACATTGCGCTGAATCTCGGAGGTTCCGCCGTAGATGCTCACTGAGCGGGACGTGAAGAGGCCGTCTGCCCACTCGCCCGCCTCCAGCGCTGCGGTCGGGCCCAGCGAGTCGACGGCGCAGGCAAAGACCGACTGGACTGCCTCAGCCAAAAGCAGCTTGTCGACAGCGGTCTGGCCCGGCCGGATCTCACCGGCCGCCTGGGCAGCGAGCGTCTGGTAGACCTGCGCCTCGAGCACGGCCAGCTGGCTGCTGACGCGCCCGACGGTCTCCGCGCCCAGAGGCCGTCCCGACGCATCCATCACGTCCAAGAGGTGATTGAACGCGACCTGCATCTGAATCAGCCGCTCGAGCGCGAATAGTCCGCGCTCGTAACCAAGCAGTGACATGGCGACCCGCCAGCCATCGTTGAGCTCCCCAATGACATTCGCGCGGGGGACCTCGACGTCGTCGAAGAAGACCTCTGCGAAATGCGGATGGTCGTTGATGTCCAGGAGCGGCCGGCGGCTGATCCCCTTTGTCGCCATCGGAATCGCCACCAGGCTCAAGCCGCGATGTCGGGCTTGGCCGGGTTCGGTTCTGATCAGGGCGATGCACCACGTCGCCACGTCGGCACGGGTGGTCCACACCTTCTGGCCACTCACAATCAAACGGTCACCGTCGACCCGCGCGATCGTGCGGATCCCGGCCAGGTCGGAACCAGCGCCCGGCTCCGAAAAGCCCTGGCACCAGATTTCCGACGCGTCCAGCATTCCGGGCAGCAGCTCAGCTCGTTGCTTTTCGGTGCCGTAGTCAAGGACGGTGGGGGCGATGGTGAAGAGCGCCAGGCGGTTGATCAGCTCCGGAGCGCCCGCGGCCGCTAGCTCGGTTGCGACTGCAGCTTCGGCTGCCACGCCGAGCCCGCGCCCGCCGAAGTCTTTCGGCCAGGAAACCCCGACGAACCCGGCCTTGGCCAGGTCCGCCTGCCACTTTCGCAGGTGGCGAATACGGTCGTAGTAATCATCAGGAGCCGTGTCCGGCAGGTGGCTCTGAAGCCACAACCGGAGATCAAACCGAAGCGCCTCCTCGGCTGGACCGAGCAGGAGCGTTCGCGGCAGAGCGACATCGTGGGCGGTTCGCAAGGCCATGCCTAAACAATGACCATCCGTGTACGTGCTGTCAGCCTTAGTCGCAGTCGCCGGTGATGCGTTTGAGGGCTGCTGGGCCATGGTAGAGCCGGGCGGTTAAGTGCACGACGATGGTCGCGTGAAGCATCCATTTGTGGAGCGGCGATGATCACCGTCAACGCGGCCAGAATCGCGCAACAACGCGAGTCGCTTGCTGCAGTTATTGCACCGCAGTCATTTACGACTTCCTGCTGACCGTCGCGCCGCTGAGGGTCATCGGTGGGACCGGCTCGCCAGCGAATCCCATCGCCATCTTCTAGTCGAACTGCCGGTCGCGCATCCCGCAAATCTGTCCGGACGTCCGGACAGCCTTCAAGGACCCGATTGAGCGCCCCTTCGTTGACGCCCCTCGCGACTGGTGCAAGAGTCTGTTCGCAGGAGGACTGATTTGAGCGCTAACCCGGCAGCTGACATGGACGCTCCGATCGAGCGGCAATTTCGTGACGTTCTTGGGAACTTTCCGACGGGCGTCGTCGTCGTCACCGCACTCGAAGGTGGGCGACCGGTCGGACTCACGATCCAGTCCTTTTCGTCACTGTCTCTGAATCCTCGCCTCGTCGTTCTTTGTCCGGGCCGGGGTTCCACGTCATGGCCAAAGGTCCGACTCGCGCGGCGCCTGGTCATCAACGTGCTCGGTGAAGGCCAAGCCGACCTGGCGCGGCAGTTCTCGCAGAGTGGGGGAGACAAGTTCGCTGGCGTGAGCTGGCACCCCTCACCAGTTTCGGGGAGTCCGATCCTCGATGGAGCGGTGGCCTGGCTCGACTGCGAAATCGAGGCCGAGCACGAAGGCGGCGACCACACGATCGCCGTCTGTCGGGTTCACAATCTCAGCGCCGCCAACGCGCTCCACCCCCTCGTGTTCTTTAAGAGCCAGTACCGACGGTTGATCCCATCCGACGAAGAGGCGCTGGGCACCGCCCGCGCGGTGGTGCTTTCGGTTTCGGACCTTGACCGCGCTTGCACGTACTACGTCGACGCGCTCGGCTGGCCGCTGCTGTTCCGCGACGGGGATCGCTGGGCCATGATCCAAGCGGGCGATCTCAACCTCGCGCTAGCCGCTGGCAATGAGGCATTCGGCGGGGCTGTTGCAGTCAACGTGAAGGTCGCCAACGTCGAGTCTGCCATCGAGCGCGCCGTACAAGCGGGCGGTAAGGCTGAGGGTGAATTGCGCGAAGGCGCACATGAGATTCGCGCCGCTTTTCGTTCTCCGGATGGGCACCTGTTCTTCGTGTACACCCCACGCAACGGCGGGGCGTAGAAGGCCCGTCTATGACCGCGCTCGGGACGGATGACGATGAGCTCGATGTTGGTCGACCCAGCCTGGTCAGCAACTAGGTACCGGGATACGGCGCAGACCAGCACCAGCAACAGGGGCCGGCGCCCGCGTTGATCCGTTCCCTGCCAGCAAAGATTTGACTCGAAATCCGCCACCTGTCGCGTCTGGCGTGCGGCGCTTTCGCTGCAGTGCCTCTCCTTCCCTGGGGTGGCCGTCTGTCAATGGGATGCTAGGAGGAGTCGATGCTTGAGAGGGTGAGCGAACTCGCGGCTGACGAAGGACCGAGGGCGGCGCCGGCGGACACACCGAGATCGGCCGAGGTGCTGCTCTCTGTCAGCAACGTGTCCAAGCACTTCGGGGACCGGCATGCGACCGAGGCCGCGCTGAACGAGGTATCGCTCGACGTCATGAAAGGCGAGCTCGTGGTTCTTCTCGGTCCAAGCGGCAGCGGCAAGACGACGCTACTGCGCTGTGTGGCGGGCTTGCTTGAACCGACTAGCGGGAAGATTTCAATCGATGGCAAGGTGGTCGCAGATCCCGGTCGCCGCCTTTTGGTGCGACCTAACAAACGGCACTTGGGGATGGTGTTCCAGAGCTTCGCGCTCTGGTCGCACATGACGGTTCGTGAGAATGTCGAGTACCCGTTGCGCGCTCAACACAAGAAGGACCTGTTAAAGAGCGGGCGCGTCGACGAGGTTCTCGACCTGGTCCAGTGCCGCCATCTCGCTAAGCGGCTGCCCGCCACGCTTAGCGGCGGTCAGCAGCAGCGGGTGTCGCTTGCACGCGCGCTCGTAGCGCAGCCAGCGCTCCTGCTCTTCGACGAACCGCTTAGCAACCTGGATGCCATGCTTCGTCTGGAGCTACGCCGTCAACTGCGCGCGATCCATACGCGGACCGGGTTCACCGGTATCTATGTCACGCACGACCAGCAGGAGGCGCTCGGCCTGGGCGATCGTATCGCCATGATGGAGGAGGGCCGCCTCGTCCAGGTCGGACCTCCCCAAGAACTCTACGAATCACCCGCCACCGAGTTTGTGGCCGAATTTATGGGCATGAGCAACCGGCTGCCGGTGAGGCGACGGGGCTCGCAATGGGAGAGTCCGGTCGCCGACCTTTCGGCGATGGCCGCGGAGAAGTTCGGAAGCGAAACCGAGGCGCTGATCCGATTCCGCCCGACCCGTGTCCGGCTTCATGCCGCCGACGGCGACAAGCAGCCCGTACGGGACGCGATGGTTCTGCGCAGCTTGACCGTGCTCGATGCCGCGCTCACAGGCGAGTACGTGGAATACACGCTCGTCCTTAATGACAGCGAATTCAAAGCGCGAGTTCCTCACGACGCGCCGCAGTTCGGGGTTGCCTCACGCGTGGATGCGCATGTGCACGTGCGCGACGTCGCGGTATTTCCGATCGATCCGCGTGTCCAGAGCAACCCACGCTGAAACGTTCCCGCTTAGCTGGTGAGTAGAATCGGCGACGTCTGACTTTGAGTAGCAACCTGGCAACGCCACTGTCGGCAATCATCGCGGACATCGCCGACCGTCGACCGTTCGTCGTCTTCGATGATTCTAGGCCCGAATTCATAGCGATTCTCAGCGTCGCGGCTGAGTCGGTTACCGAGGCGAATCTCGAGCTGCTGCGGCGCGCTGCTCGCGGCCCGATCTCGGTCATGATGCCGGCGAAGCGGCTCAAAGAGCTGGGCCTGTCAGGCTCGGGCAACACCGAGGGCGAGGACCATCAGATTGGCTGGACCGCATCGGTCAACCTGCGAAAAAGCCGTCTCGGCATCACGCTCCGGGATCAAGTCGACACCATTCGGGCGCTCTGCGATCCAGCCGTCCACGCCTCAGACTTCGTGCGCCCTGGCACTGTCGTTCCGTACGAGTGCGACGACCTCGGCGTGCTTCGCAAGAGAACCCCGTCGGTTGCGGCCCGCGATCTCGTTAATGCGGCTGGGCTGTACCCAACTGCGCTGGCGTCCGCCATTCTTGACGACGTCGGGGCGCTGGCCAGCCCGGAGTATGTCATGGCGCTGCTGGAAGCCCATTCGATTCGGGCGGTTTCGATCGAGGACGTCGTTCGGCACCAGTGGGAGGTCACGCAGGTGGTCACCCGGCCAGTCGATGCGCGCCTGCCAACTAGCCACGGCATGTTTCGCGTCTACGGATCGAGCTCGGTTTTGGACGACGGAGTCGTCGCTGCGCTTGTACACGGCGAGACCACGACGAATACCGAGATGCCGATATATGTTCACCGGGGCGATCTTGTCGCCGACGTATTCGGATCCACAGGCTGTGACTGCGCCGAACGTCTAAATCTGGCCATCGCCGCGGTTGCGCGCGCCAGGGCCGGGATTCTCATATATCTCAGAGCTCCGCTGACGACGCTCCGCCGCCCTGACAGAGAGACCTGTGCCACTCCCCTTTCACTCGATGAGCTTGGACTCGCGGCGCAGATGATCCATCTCCTGACTGCGCACGATCGCGTGAGGCCGGAAGGCATGTCGCGAGCCGAGTCGCAGCTGCTTCGCGAGTTGCTCGCGGGCATGCGTTTCGAGTAGGCGACACCGCGGCGGGGCAGGGGAAACCTGCACCGGCTTGCCGCGCAGGTCCCTCGATCAATCACATATGAGTGAGCGCCGCCACCGGTCGCCCTGGCGAACTTCGACCTCGCCTTAGACTGGACCGAACCTTGATCCAGACCTCGTCCGCCGGCCAACTGCTCGATGAGATCGAGGCCGCCTCACGTCGCCTCGAGGGGGTGGCCGCGCGCACACCGCTCCAACTCTCCAAGCGCCTCTCGCTGCGCTATGACGCTCGGGTCTACCTGAAGCGGGAGGACCTCCAGGAGGTTCGCTCCTTCAAGATCCGGGGCGCCTACAACCGGGTGGCGGCGCTGGCTGACGCCGAGCGCAAGCGGGGGGTGGCGTGCGCGAGCGCCGGAAACCACGCACAGGGCTTGGCCTACGCATGCGCGGCCCTCTCGATCGACGGCGTCATCTTCATGCCCGCCGTGACTCCGCTGCAGAAGGTGGATCGCGTCCGTCACTTTGGGGGCGACCGGGTCGAGGTCAGGCTGGTGGGCGAGACCTTTGACGAGGCGGGCCGAGCCGCCGAGCGCCACTGCGAGGACACCGGGGCGTTCATGATTCATCCCTTTGACGACCCGCTGACTGTCGCCGGACAGGGCACGGTAGCCAAGGAAGTGGACCAGGAGCTCGGTGGCGACCTCGAATTCGTGATCGTCCCGATCGGCGGCGGCGGCCTCGCGGCGGGGATAGCTGCTTACCTGGCGGGCACGCGGCCCGGCGTCCAGGTTGTCGGCGCCGAGCCCGCGGGTGCGGATTCCATGAGGCGATCCCTGGTGGCGGGAGCCGTTCAGTCACTGGAATCGGTCGACACCTTCGTCGACGGCGCCGCCGTCCAGCGCGTAGGTGATCTGACCTTCGACATCTGCTCCCGGCACCTCAAGACCCTGCTCGCGGTGCCGGAGGGACAGATCTGCACAACCATGATCGAGCTGTACCAGAACGACGGGATCGTCGCCGAGCCAGCCGGCGCACTCTCGATCGCTGCGCTCGACCAGATCGGCGACTTGATTCGCGGCTGCACGGTTGCCTGCGTGCTGAGTGGCGGCAACAACGACCTGCTCCGATATCCCGAGATCATGGAGCGCAGCCTCGTCCACCAGGGTCGCAAGCACTACCTGATCGTGGAGTTTGCGCAGAAGCCCGGCCAGCTCCGTCAGTTCGTTGACCGTTGCCTGGGTCCGACCGACGACATCGTGCGCTTCGAATACATGAAGAAGACGAACAAGGAGCGGGGGGCTGCCTTGGTCGGAATTGAGCTGCGCGATCGCGAGGACCTCGACGGGCTCCTTGAGCGGCTGGACGCGAGCCAGATCTCCTACCGGCTATTGGAGAGCAGTGACCCGCTGTACGGATATCTGATCTAGCCGGTCGCTGGCACACGTAGATGGGGTGTAGCCCGACGAGAGCTTAGTTGAATAGTTGTATGTGATCGTGACCGCCCGAGGCGCGCGATGTTGTAAGTCGCTGCGCTGCCTCCGCGATCATTTCCGCGGCCAGCGGTGGCGGGACACGACTTGTGTCGATCACCAGGTCGTAATTGGAGATGTCGGTGAGGTCCGCTCCATAGAAGTGGCGGACGTAGTTCTTGTATTTCGCATCGGTCTCGGCCACACGCCGCCGGGCTGTGTTGTGATCCAGCAACTGCGAGCCCGCCATCGTCGCGATTCGGTATTCGGTTTCAGCCCAAACGAGAACCCGAAGGACTGCGACATTGTCCCGCGCGATGAGAGTTGCGCCACGCCCGATGATCACGACGTTCCCCTTACGGATGAGTTCCTGGATAACGTTGTGGCTCGCCAGCGCGATTGCTTGCTCAGGATCGCGCAGTGTTGGACTACCGACAAGGCGCGGCTCCCAAGCCTCCGTGATCACGGCCATGACGGCGCCCATATTGACGTCGGCAACGTGGCGCAGCAGCCGAGTTAGGCGCGACGAGAGCGATTCGTCGAACTCCTCGACCTCGGACGTTTCCATCCCCAGTCGGCGGGCGACCTCCTCGTTAAGTTGACCGTCGACTACTTCGGCGTTTAGGCGTGCAGCGGTTAGTGCGGCCACCTCAGACGCATGTGCGCCAATCAACCGCGCCATCGCAACGACTGCCACCGCACGCATCATCGCCTGTATGTTCTGAATAGCCAAGTGTGGCCACAAAGGTGTTTTGCTACCCTCACGGCTGCTGCGGATGAACGATCCATTCCGAACTTGGG
>CAZDTG010000029.1:5712-19833 GCA_964508005.1 uncultured Steroidobacteraceae bacterium | reverse complement strand
GGTGTTTTGCTACCCTCACGGCTGCTGCGGATGAACGATCCATTCCGAACTTGGGTCCCGATGAGAGCGGTTCCCGCAACATCCCGAGTAAGCCCGCCAGATGCGTCAAGGACGGGTTAGTCGAGCCGGTTAGCCACGCTGTCCGCCATTGGCTGCCCGGTAACTACGTGGCCCCACATCCGGACAATCGGATTGGCTTGTGACGGGAACGCCGCTAGGCTACTTCGGGTTGACTCGTCGCTACATCATTCTCGGCAACGGTATCGCCGGCCAGACTTGCGCTGAAGAGCTGCGGGCATTGGACAGCGATGCTTCGATAACGATGGTCGCCGCTGAGCGTTATCCGCTGTACAACCGAGTGGCGCTGCCGCGTTATCTGCGTGGCCAGCTACGGCGCGAAAAGGTCTTCATGCGAACGCCAGAGCAGTACGCCGAGCGGGGTATCGACATCCATTTCGAAACCTCGGCGACTGAAATCGACGCTGATGCGCGCATTGTTCGAACCAACCGTGGCCACGAACTGGCGTACGACGCGCTCCTGGTCGCAACCGGGGGACGGCCAAAGGCACCCCCCTGGTCGGGCGTCGACCAGCTGGAGCACGCGCTGGCCTTCCAGACCATGGACGACACCGACCGCATCATCGAAGTCACCGACGGGGCCAAAGACGTCCTGGTGATGGGCGGTAGCTTCATCTCGTATGAGCTTGCCGAGGGCATCGCGCACCGTAAGCAGGCGAATGTCACCTGGATCATGCGCGGTCCATGGTTCCTGCGGTACGTGCTGGACGCCGAGGGCGGCGAACTGTGCAGAAGACTGGGTGAGGAGGCAGGCGTTCGGTTCATCGTCAATGACGAGGTGATGCGAATCGACCGCTGTGGCGGCCGCTATCGTGCGGAAACCATTAACGGCGAGTTAGTCGACTTCGACGTGCTCGCTTACGGGGTTGGGCTCGACTATGACACCGATTGGCTCAAGGACGCCGGTGTGGAGCTTCGCAAAGGCGTGGTCGTGGACTCGAAATTGCAAACGAACGTGCCGTACATCTACGCGGCGGGAGACGTGGCGATCTTCTTCGATCTCATGCTCGGGCGCCACAACCAGATGGGGACATGGGACAACGCAGCCATGCATGGTGAGATCGCTGCCCGTAACATGGCCGGAGCCAACGAGGACTTCTTCGACGTTCCTACATACACGACCACGATGTTCGGTTCCACACTCGCAGTCATGGGAATCACGCCGGACGTTCATCCGGAGTTGGAGTCGGTGCGAATGTACTCGTTCGAAGAGAAGGTCTTCAGAAAGCTGTTCTTCCTGAATGACAGGCTGGTCGGCGGAATCATGATCGGGTCGCCCAAAGGCAGGAGGAAGCTGATCGAGATAATGCGCTCCAGGGAGCGGACTGAGTGCGCACGCGAGGAGCTCCTAGACCCGGTTAACCTCGCCTGAAAGCGTTCGATTCCGGAGCTCGATGGACCGAGCACGATGCGTCAATCGCGGTTGGACAGCGCGTATTGGATCGCCTCATCTTCGCTCATCAACGCGCCTCGGGCTCGAACCTCTTGCTCATCCAACCCGTCAAGGTGGTCCCGCGCCCTCTGCATCCACCTCGTATAGAGCATGTTGGCCGGAGCCGGAGTCAGACCCGTAAAGTGAGCGTGCTTGTCGCGTATTGAATCGCCCGCGGCTTCCAGCTGCAGAGCGCGTTTGGTCCTGCCAGCCGCAGCGGCAATACCTGCGAGCCCTTGCAGAGCGCAAATCGTGTACCCGACCTCCTGGTTGGGTTTTCTTAGACCAAGGTCGAACCGCTTGTGGGCTTCGTCGAGCTGGCCCAGCTCGATGTGAACGTACGCCTTGATGATGTCGCCATCGCTTCCCGTCTCCGGTATCTCCGCTCTCCGGGCGTAACCGAGAGCACGGTCCGCCTCCGCATTCGCGCGAGCGAGATCACCAGTCATGAGAAACCGAGTTGCTTGCCAGCCCACGACCAATGCAAGGCCGCGAAGGTTGCCAATGGAGATATTCAGCTGCTCACTCTTGGTAAGCCAGACGGATGCCGAAGAACAGTCGCCGAGAATAACGGCGCGGCAACCCAGGAGCTGCAGCGCCAACGCCTCCAGCGCTGGGTCGCCGATCTCCTTGCTTATCGCGAGGCTCTCCTCTGCACGCCGTAGGGCCGCGTCCATGTCGCTCTGCCGAAAGGCCAACCAGCCCCCCCAGTACAACGCTTCGGCTCGGGCTGCGGTGGCTCCAGGGATGTGCTCGAGGAAGAGGTCCAACCAACGCCGGCCTTCGATGTAGAGACCTCGACTCTCCCAGTACGGTCCCAGCCCTGTGGCCAAGCGGAGTCCGACGTCAAACACGCGCGCATCTGAGCTCCACGCCAACGCTGCCCGGAGGTTCTCCTCCTCGTCCATCAACCTGGCGAGCCACTTCGGCCGTTCCGGGCTCCGTAGCGACGGCCTGGCCGTCTCTGCCACGTTCAGGAAACAGCGTGCGTGTCGCTCTCGCAGGCTCTCCAGCTCGCCACTTTCGGCCAGACGCTCGAGAGAGTACTCGCGAGTTGTTTCCAGAAGCCAATATCGACCATGATCCCGGTCGGGGTCAGCCATCACCAGCGACTTGTCGACCAGTCCAAAGAGGCGCGACATTACCTCCTCGCTGGCCAGAGGATCGGTCGCGCATACTGCTTCGGCCGACGGCAGCCGCCAGGCACCTGTAAAGACTCCGAGGCGCCGGAACAGGGTCTTCTCCTCATCGCTCAGCAGCGCGTAACTCCAATCCAGTGCCGCCCGGATCGTCCTGTGATGGGCGGTCGTCGCCCGGCACTCGGCGAGCACTTGGAATCGATCATTGAGCCGTTCCAGGATCTCCTCGGCCGGCACCGCGTTCGCGCGTGCGGCGGCGAGTTCAATAGCCAGCGGAATTCCGTCCAGCCGACAGCAGATTTGTGCTATCACCGGCGCGTTGACGGCGCTCAGCGAGAACCCAGGCTGCACCATCGCCACCCGATCTGTGAAGAGATGGATCGACTCGACCTTGGGCAATTCCTCCATCGGGGGCATCTTGCGGAGGTCCGGTGTTGGTAACGGATCGATTCGCAGGATGCGCTCGCCGATGATGCTCAACCGCTCGCGGCTGGTTGTCAGAATTCGGACGTCTGAGCCTGCCTTCAGGATGTTCTGCGTAAAGGACGACACTGACTCGAGCAGATGCTCGCAGTTGTCGAGCACGAGCAGCAGGCGCTTGTCACGGAGGTAAGTACCAAGAGCGTCGGCCAATGGCTCGCCCGGCCACTCCCTAAGGCCCAATACCAGGGCCACGCTCTGCATAACCAATGCGGGGTCGGTTATCGCCGCCAGCTCCACCTGCCAAACGCCGTCTGGATACTCGGCAATCAGTTCCTGTGCCGCGTGCACGGCCAGCCTGGTCTTACCGACGCCCGCCGGCCCAGAGAGCGTGACCAGTCGAGCCTCAGCCAGGAGCCGCTTGATCTCGGTCAGTTCGCGGTTTCTGCCGATGAAGCTGGTCAGCTGAACGGGGAGGTTGTGTTTATTTGCGGAACCGATCGGCAGAGGATGCCTCTCCAGCTCCCAGCCTAGAGCCGGATCATGATTGAGGAGCTGCTTAAGCAGCTTCTGCAAGTCGGCTCCAGGGCTCACAGCCAGCTCGTCCACCAGCCGCTCCCGTGTTCGGTGGTAAACACCGATGGCGTCAGCCTGCCGCCCCGCGCGGTAGAGGGCCAGCATCAGCTGGCCGCATAGGCGCTCGCGCAGTGGGTGCTGGGCAACGAGTCCCTCCAGCTCAGCCAAAACCTCGACGTGCCGGCCGAGTGCCATCATGGCCTCGGTGCGATCCTCGAGGACTCGCAATCGCAGCTCCTCCAAGCGCTTGACCTCAAGCACCGCCCAGGGTTGCTCGATGAACTCGCCGAACGGCATGCCCCGCCAAAGACCGAGCGCCGCGTCCAGGACCTGAACGGCGCACTCGTGCTGCTTGGTCGCCACTGCCTCCCGACCCTGGTCCGCAAGAGCCACGAAGCGATTGAGGTCGAGCTCATCTTCGGCGATCTGGAGCACATAACCGGATTCGTGGTTCAGCAGGCGCAAGTCCTCGTCGACCGCCCGCCGTCCGAGAGCTTTTCGGAGCTGGGAGACGTGAACCTGGAGGCTGTTGCGGGCGGTGTCGGGTGGCTCATGGCCCCACAGCAGCTCGATCAGCCGGGTGGTGGGGACGACGCGGTTGGAGTTGAGGAGGAGGATCGCGAGCAAGCTCCGCGCCTTGCTGCCGCCCAGCGGTATCCCACGCTCCCCGTCCCACACCTCCAGCGGGCCCAACACCTGGAAGTCCACTGAAACGAGTAATGCTACCGCGCGGCTGACAACCATCGGCGATCCCGAGCTGCCACCACCTACGCCGGCGTGGGTAGCCGACTCTCACGTTTCGATCCCAAGCCAGGGTCCGTCTCGCCGCCGTCGCGAGCTGATCAATGCCGCATAAGTCCGTCTTAAGCGTCGGATCAGCGTTCCTTCAGCGCCCTCCCGGAAGCTGGAATTTCAGTCCGCTCCGGCGGCTGACGTCACCACGGCAGGAGGAACCCCTACATGCATCATCCCGGTCTCGGATGGACACGCCACTATGTCTAGAGATCTTCGGCTTATGGCATTGGATTCATGTTTGACTCAGCTCGAGGACGCCCACGAGCGAGGCGAGACGTCGGTTTCGGATGGGCTCTTCAATTCCATTGCCGCTCACGTGCCGCAAGTGCGGCCGGGAATGCGGATCGCGGCCGCCCTCGACGCGGTTTTCAAAGAGCAGGCAAAGTGCCTGCCTGTTCATACCGCCGACGCCGCTCGGCCTACCGCATCCTCTCAAGCGCCGCACTCCGCGGGCGCCCCGACCGACGAGCTGACCGTAGAGGAGGCTCGTGTTCTGACCCGGCGGATTCGCGAGGAGTCCCAGCACCTGAGTCTGTTGCTGGCCGAAGCCCACAAGCGAAAGGCCTGGCGCGCTCTTGGGTACCGTTCCTGGGGAGCCTACATCCGTAATGAATTTGGAATTAGCCGCAGCCGATCGTATGAGCTGCTGGTGCACGCGGAAGTAGCGAGCTCACTGAAGGACGCGGCAAGGCTCGACGTCCTGCCCTCGATCACGCCCCAAGCGGCGCTCAGCGTACGGCCAAGGCTGGACTTGGTACTGGAGGAGGTCTCGCGGCGGGCGGAGAGCGCGTCTAATAAGTCAGATGTCGAGGCGATGGTTCTCGGCGCTGTACACCGCGCTCGGATGCCACGCTCTCAGTCGCGGAGACGGGCTCCAGCAACGGATGGCTCGACTCTCAGACCTGGCCTCGACGTCGCCCGCTTAGGCGCTACCCTTCAATACCTTGCCGGCCTGCCGCCGGCCGCCGAGTGTGCGAGCGCTTGCGCGGCGAACGGAATCGAGTTTCCTACCCTCGGTGCCGCCGCCAGATGGTTGGCCGAGTTCATCACCACCTACGAGGGTCAACACGACGCTGGCTCTCTCCATGTCCGGGCTCCACAGATGGAGTCGGGAGCTGCTTGATCGCCGGCAAATGTCCTTAGTAGGTCGGTGCGTTCGTCGTGGCTGATGGACGTACGATGTCCTCGCGCCGGCCGCACTGTCACATTCACTGTTTCCGTACCTTGAGCCTTCGGTGGCGACCGGCTGGCCTTGCGCCGGCGGTCCGTGGAAAAGTCAAGCGCGCGATTGGCGGGCGGCTGGTCAGCGTCGGGGTGAGGCCACGGAAACACGTGGGTTGATCAGTACCGAAGGCAGGTCCAGGCGAAAGCATGCTCCAGCGCCGCGGTCCGGTTCGAGTGCGAGGTCGCCTCCCTGGAGCCGCGCTAGCCGACGACTTAGATATAGCCCTAGTCCCGTGCCTGTAGCCCCTTTTTCTGGACTATGGACGAACTTGTCGAATATCTCGTCACGAATACTTGGTGGGATGCCGCGGCCTCGGTCAGCCACGTAGATCGACACCGGGCGCCCTGGTCGCAGGCCGACTTCAACCCGCGGCTCGGCTCCTGAATGAATGAGGGCATTGTTCACCAGATTGTCTAGAATCAGCGCGGTCCAGGCGTGGTCGGCGCTGGCAAAGGTCTCACCAAAAGGCACGTTGGCGGTTACTGTTCCGTGTAGCAGAGCAGCCCTCGCCGCAGTCCTAGCGATGACGCCGGTGATCTCGTCAGCGACGTTCAGTATCACAGGTTCCCCCGTCAGACCGCCGGTCTCCGCCCTCGCGATCATGAGCAGCTGCTCGACCAACTTGTTAGCGGCTCCCGTCTGGCGCAGGAGCTCGTCCAACGCCTCACGAGCGGGAGGCGGCGCGTCGGACCATGTCACGTCTGCAAGCAGGGAAGCGTAGCCTGCGATAACGGTAAGCGGGCGGCGTAGCTCGTGAACCATCAAATTCCAGTAATCCCGAAGCATCTCATTCGCTTGCTCGGCCTCTTCCCATCGCTTGCGCTGTCTCGCCTCAGATTCTTTACGGTCCGTCACATCGACTATGAAAGCCATGAAGAGCTTCTCGTTCTGATCCTCCGTCGTGGGATAGAGAGAAATCTCCACCGGTATCCGGAGGTTGGATTTTGCTTTCACCTCCATCTCGACCCGGCAACCGAGGGTGTGTGCCGCGCGAGCCGCCAGATAACGCCCAACTGACTCGTCGTATTGTCGCCTCGACTCGCGAGGGACGATCAGTTGCGCGATTTCCCTGCCCGTCGCTTCGGCCCGGCGCCATTCGAACATTCTCTCGGCGTGCATATCCCACTCGCGAACGCGACCACGTGTATCCACGGATACAACCGCCGTGACATTGCTGTCGCCAACGTTCGCTCTGGGTTCGTCGGTCAAGCTCTGCGCATCGCCGAATTCTTGTGTCATGATTTCCCTGCCAATCTGCTAGGAGATGCTCTTGGTCGGCATGTCAAGTGATGCGCGCCGCCCGCAGAGGACGACTCGAGACGGCCCTCACCGTGCGTCGCGTTCACGTATCCATCGACTCAGCTCGCGGTGAACTGGTCGCGGTTCCTATGAGGAAGGGATGCCGCGATTGCTCCGCCAAGGATGCCCATACTGTCGCAAGCCCACACGCCACTCGTGTGATCGCTCCGAGTTTCCCACCCACCGCAAGCACTGGAACTAGCGCGGCTCCCGCAGCATCCTGAGCAAGCCCGATCTATTTGATTCGCGCCGCACTCAGAGCGAGCCGGAGCCGACTCTCATAGTCTTCCCGTATCGGCGCCCAATGAGTCTGTGAAATTAGTCACTCGGACGCCCCCCACGCGCTTCGAATGTCGTCCCAAAACGGCTTCACTACGCCGGCCGTGCGCAGATACATAGAATGTCTATGCTGTGCCGGACACCCTCGAGGCTGAATTGGGAGACGCAATCGGCCGCCTTCAAGCCCGTATTCGTCGGCACCTGGTCACCCAGGGGCTCGGCCTCTCAGCGGTGAGAACGCTCATGACGCTGGCACGGCAGGGACCGAAGCGGCTGACCGAGCTGGCAGCCATTGAACAGGTGACCCAGCCGTCGATGTCGGTGTTGGTGGCGCGACTGGCGGCTGACGGCCTCGTCAACCGGTCGCCCGGCGCTAGCGACGCGCGCCTCATCATCGTGTCCATTACCGAGCGCGGCCACGAGGCGCTGCAGGCGATCCTGAAGAGTCGGAACGAGCTGCTGGCGGAGGCGATTAACCAGCTGAGTGAATCCGAACGGGCCTCGCTGAGGGATGCGACTCCCGCCATCGTCCACCTGCTTGAAGTCCTGGAGGAGCAAACACCCATTGCCCACCGCCACTAACCCCGGAATCCTTCGCCAGCCGCGCGCGGTTTGGGCGGTCGCCTTCGCCTGCGTCATCGCCTTCATGGGTCTCGGTCTGGTCGACCCGATTCTTCCCGGACTGGCCAAAGACCTCCACGCGACTCCCTCTCAGGTCGAGCTTCTGTTCAGCAGCTACACGCTCTGCATGGGCGTCGCCATGCTGGTGACGAGCACGATCTCGAGCTGGCTCGGCACCAAGAGGACGCTGCTCGCCGGTCTGATCCTGATCATCCTCTTCAGCGCAGCCGCCGGCTCCTCGGACTCGATCGCGGCGATCGTCGGCTTCCGCGCCGGTTGGGGGCTGGGCAACGCCCTCTTCATCGCAACGGCTCTCGCCGTAATCGTCGGCGCCGCGAGCGGCGGCATCCGCGCCGCCATCGTTCTCTACGAGGCAGCGATCGGGGTCGGGATTGCGACCGGCCCGATCTTGGGCGGCATTCTCGGTGGCATCAGCTGGCGGGGACCGTTCTACGGGGTGGCGGTGCTGATGGCGGTCGCCATGCTCGCGACCTGGTTCTCGCTGCCCGCCAGTCCGCCGCCTGCGCGCCGGGTCTCGGTGGTGGAACCGCTGACCGCGCTCCGCCACCGCGGACTGCTCACGGTCGGACTCACGGCGCTTTGCTACAACTTCGGGTTCTTCACCCTTCTCGCCTACTCGCCTTTCCCCATGGGCCTCGACGCCCACGGTCTCGGCATCGTTTTCTTCGGATGGGGAGTCGGGGTGGCGATCACCTCGGTCTTCGTAGCCCCGAGGCTCCAGGTCCGTTTCGGGACCCTACCGACGATGTACGTCGTCCTCACAGCGATCGCGCTCATCCTGCTGATCGCCGGGATCTTCACCTCCAACCGCACGCTGCTCATCGTCGACGTCGTTGTCTCCGGGCTCTTCCTGGGCGTTAACAACACCCTGATCACGCAGGCCGTGATGAAGGTCTCAGACGTGGAGCGTCCGGTCGCATCCGCCGGCTACAGCTTCGTCCGCTTTATTGGCGGCGCCATCGCGCCCTACCTGGCCGGGCGCCTCGCCGAGGCGTACTCGCCGCACGTTCCGTTCCTTTTCGGGGCCGTCGCGGTCGCCGTTGCGGTGTCGGTGCTATTCGCGGGCCGTCGCTATCTCGTGGCCGTCGACGCCCCCGAGACTCCAGAGGAGCACGACCAGGTCGTGATCGAGGAGCTGGAGGCGGCCGCCGGCGCGGTGCCGATGGATCCTGAGCTCTACGGCGGCCGTCAGTCGTCTTGATCGTCCCGCCCGGCTCTGCTCGGCGTCGGCTTGGCTAGCGGAGCTCGATCTCTAAGCGGTCCCGCGAGTGCCTCGGCGTGAGTGGGGGGCTCGAGCAGCAAGGCGCGATCGACCAGGCTTTCGAAGACGTTCAAGGCAAGTCCTCCTGTGAAGGTGCCGGCACTGCTCCACCAACAGCTCGGTGCAGCGCGTTGGCCAGTTCCTCCTGCACAGAACCTGGCGGCCAGATCCGAGGTCCACAGCGCCTGACCGTTGCGACGAGCCTGATCGAACTGGCGGCCAGCACCAGGTCGGCGTCATGGAGCCGTTCGAGATCGATCCGCTCGACCGAGACTGGAAGTCCGAGCCGGCGAGCAGCGGCCAGCAGTCGGGCTCGAGTCAGACTCGGAAGACGGCGGGCGTCGTCGGGACCCGCCACGACGCAACTGCCCTCGATCAGGAACACGGCCGCTCGCTCGGTCTCCAGCACCTCGCCGTCGGCATCCACCAACAGCAGCTCGGCGTCTTGGGCACAAGCATGTAAACGCCGTTGCGCTGCCAGCCATGAGCGATCGCACCACTTATGGCAACCGAGCCCTCCATCGACCTCCAACGGGACGAGCGTCAAATGGGGCGGCCGTCGGCTGGCAGCCAGCGGCTGGATCTCCGCCCTCGACGCTAGCGATCCGGCGTGTGGCCAGATCGACGCTCGGACCCGTGCCGCAGCAAGCGACGGGAGCGCGTCCAGGTTGGAGTCAACGGCGTCAGGGAGCGGCAGCCCGAACAGGGTCTCAGCACTCGTTTTCAGCCGCCGGAGATGGGTCTCCCTTTCGACGAGCTCGCCTTCCCGCATGAGCACCGTCTCAAAGACTCCGAGATTGCGGTCGATGACTGCGATCAACGATCGGCCGCCTTCAGCCGACCACCCAGCGCTGCGATCAGCGGCCTCGCCTTCTGGTAACACTCCTCGAGCTCGCTTTCCGGCTCCGAGTCAGAAACGATCCCTCCCCCGACGCCGACCCGGACGCGCCCATCGCGGATCTCAAACGTGCGGATCGCGACATTGAGCTCGAGTCCCGCGACCGGGCTGCAATAGCCGATCGCACCCGTGTACACGATGCGGGGACTTGCCTCCAGCTGGTTGATGAGCTGCATGGAGCGGATCTTGGGAGCACCCGTGACGGAGCCCGGGGGGAAGCAGGCTCGCACAAGGTCGCTGTCCTTGGACTCTGTCTCCAGCTCGCCGCACACGCGCGAGACCAGGTGCCAGACACCGGGATGGGCCTCCGCGACGACCAGCTCCGGCACGGCCACAGTGCCTGGGCGGCAGGCGCGTCCGAGGTCGTTACGCATCAGGTCGACGATCATTACGTTCTCCGCCCGGTTCTTGGGCGAGGACAAGAGCGTGTAACGCTGAGCCTCGGCGAGGGCTCCGTCCATCGCGCGCGCGCACGTCCCTTTAATGGGTCGCGTTTCGACAACCCGACCCTTCCGGCGGAGGAAGAGCTCCGGCGACAGGCAGACGATCGCGCAGCCATCGCGGAGCGCGAGATAGGCAGCGTAGGGGGGCCGCAGGCGTGACGCTGCAGCCGCGAATGCCGAGGCGGCGCAACCGCTCCAATCCGCCTCCAGGTGCATGCATGCGTTGACCTGGAAGACATCGCCGGCGTGAATGCGTTCGATGACCCGCTGAATCCGGCGAAGATGGGCATCGTCGCCGCCGAGCGGATGGAAGTCACCCGCCCGACCGGGCGCGGCCGGCGCCAGTGGGCGCGACAGACGGTCGAACAGCTCTCGGTAGCGCAGCTCCAGCACGAGCGCCCGCGACTCGGTCCAGAGGCACTCGAACCACCACTCCCGGGCACGTTCGTCGTAGCGCAGCACGCTGTCGTAGAAGGCGAGGTCGAAGTCGCTGTCCGGGGGCACCACCCCAGGAGGTTCGCCGACCCATTCGTGCCGGCGGCCGAGCTGATATCCGAGGTAGCCGAACCAGCCGCCGCCCACGCCAGCCTGGTCACACGTGACCACGGTGGGCAGTTGGTCGAGGGCGGTGAACGGGTCCTGCTCGGGGTCGAGACGGGCCACCGGTCGCGCGGCCACCACAGCCCCGCCGCCAGCCCAGCTGCCGACCAGGGCCACCGGCCGTTCATCACTGCTCAGCGCGCGCACGACCTCGAAGACGTCGAGATCGGTCAGGAGCCGCCGCCGCTTGAAGCGCGCCGCCTCAAGCAAGGTCGCCGGCCACGTGTCGAAGCAGCCCGTCGAGCCGTGTCACCACGTCCACCAGCTCACGCCGCGATGTCGACGGCGTCGAGCGGGACCTTTTGCAGCGACCGCGAGCGCGATGTGGTAGCGAGGTAGCGCTCGATGATCGCGCTGCCCGTCGCCGCCGACCCGCTCAAGCGGGCACCGCCAGCGGCCGCCCGAGCGGGTGGTTATCGATCAGCCGGGTATTTCCGATCCGAACCGCGAGTACCGCGAGGTAGCCTGGCGACGCGAAGTCGGCTGGGTCGACGATCTCCGCGTACTCCGGGTTGGCCGCAGGTTCGCTATCGAGGACCTCCACCATCGCCCTGCGCAAGCGCTCACAGTCGCGCTCGCCGGCCAGGTAGAGGTCGTTGGCGGCTCGCAGCGCCCGGCTTAAGGCCAGCGCTGCATTTCGCTCCTCAGCAGAGAGGTAAACGTTGCGAGAGCTGAGGGCAAGACCATCGGGCTCACGAACGGTGGGCAGGACCACGATTTCGATCCCGGTATCCAGGTCGCGCGCCATACGCGTGATCAGGGCTGCCTGCTGGGCGTCTTTCTGCCCGAAGTAGGCGCGATCGGGGGTGGCGGCGTTGAACAGCTTGGTCACCACCGTGGCCACGCCTTCGAAATGACCTGGCCGGTGCGCGCCCTCGAGCACATCTCCAAGTCCAGCCACGCGGACGCGGCTCGTCGCATCGGCTGGATACATATCCTCGACGCCTGGCACGTAGACCGCGTCCACGCCCTCGGTGCGCAACAGCTCCAGGTCGCGTTCCGGCTGACGTGGATAGCGCGTGAAGTCCTCGGTGGGGCTGAACTGAAGCGGGTTGACGAATACGCTCACTACTACCCGCTCGTTATCGGCACGCGCCCGCCGCACGAGCGAGAGATGTCCCTCGTGTAGGGCTCCCATCGTCGGCACGAGGCCCACGCTGAGGCCCTCCGTCCGCCAGCCGCTCGCCAGAGTGCGCATCTTGGCCGGCGTGGCCACGACCTCAAGCACCGCCGTCTCCGCTGTAGGACTGTTCCGCTGCCGGAAAGACTCCGCTCTCGACCTCGGCCGCGTATAGCCGCGCCATGCGCTCGATGTCCTCGCCCAGTGAGCCATAGCGCTTCACGAACTTGGGCGCCCGCGGCGTTAGCCCGACCAGGTCGTGGAAGACGAGCACCTGCCCGTCGCAATTCGGACCGGCCCCGATCCCGATCGTGGGAACCTGGACGCGCTCGGTCACCCTCTTGGCCAGGGCGGCCGGAACCGCCTCCAATACGATGCTGAACGCCCCCGCCTCCTCGAGGGCGACGGCGTCGGCGAGGATCGCGTCGGCGGCCTCGGCGCTCTTGCCCTGAACCTTGAAGCCGCCCAACTGGTGAACCTTCTGTGGCGTCAGGCCGAGGTGACCCATCACCGGAATCCCTGCCTGCGTCAACCGGCGCACCGTTTCGATCACGGGGGCGCCGCCTTCGAGCTTGACCGCGTGCGTGCCGCCCTCTTTGAGCATCCGGCCGGCCGACACCAGCGCCACCTCTGACGAAACCTCATAAGAAAGGAATGGAAGGTCGCCGACCAGCAGCGCGTTGCGCGCGCCCCGCGCCACCGCCCGGGCGTGGTGCAGCATCTCGTCCAACGAGACAGGGACGGTGGTCTCGTAGCCGAGCATGACCATGCCCAGCGAGTCGCCGACGAGCAGGACCGGGATGCCGGCGCGGTCGAGCCAGCAGGCGGTCAGGTAGTCGTAGGCGGTCAGCATCGGGAATCTTCGACTCTCGCGCTTGTAACGGAGCAGGTCGAGCACGGTGACCGCCATCAGGCTTTGAGCCCAGCCGAGCGCATCCGGTTATTTTGGCTCATTTCATACCTCGACGTGAGATAAACTCGCGCGGAGATGGCGATCAAACGCTCTCCCATTGCGGTGGCAGTCGACGTGGCCGCCCTGGCCCTTATCGAGGGCGACCTTCACGTTCTGATGCGCCTGCGCTCGGAGCCTCCCTACCAGGGTTTCTGGACGCTGCCCGGGAAGCTGAAGCAGCCTGGAGTGCCCCTCGACGTCCAGGCGCGAGAGCTGATCGAGCACGAGGCGGTCGGTCAGATAAAGTTCCTGGAGCAGCTGAAGACTTTCGACCTGCCCGAACAGCGCGACGCCTCGGGCGAGATCACCGTCCCCGGCCGCGACCCGCGAGGCGACGTGGTCAGCGTTGCCCACCTGGGCGTGGTCACTCCCCGAGTTCTCCCGTCGAGGGGGCCCGACGAGACCAGCTGGCACCGGGTCCGCAACCTGCCGGAAAACGTCGGCTTCGACCACCGGGCGATCATCGACTACGCGGTCCGCCGGCTGCGGGGGAAGATCCGCTACACCTCGATCGGTTTCGCGCTCCTGCCCGACGAGTTCACGCTGCCCGAGCTGCACCGGCTCTACGAGCAGATCCTTGGCCGCACATTGCATCGCGGCAACTTCCAACGCGGTGTGCTCAGGGCGGGAGTGGTCGAGGCTGTCGGGGAGCGTCAGGGCGGTCGTGGCCGCCCGGCCCACCTGTACCGGTTCCGCAACCGCAGTTTCGGCCTCCTCGAGCAGCCCCAAGGCTTCGCATAGGTGGCCGGAATCGCGGGCATCGCCGCCGGCGAACTCCTAAGACCTCGCCGTTCCACCTCGCGACCCGAGCAGGAGGGCATCGTCGCGAGGGGATGAGCTTCGCGCGGACGGTCGAAGACGGTCGGTTCGCCCGCTCATTTGACGAGGTGGAGCCGTGAGGGCGGTCGTTGTTGGCCGCGGGCGACTCGGTCGCTCGCTCTGGCGAGCTCTGGAAGCGGCCG
>CAZDTG010000029.1:0-5612 GCA_964508005.1 uncultured Steroidobacteraceae bacterium | reverse complement strand
GTTGTTGGCCGCGGGCGACTCGGTCGCTCGCTCTGGCGAGCTCTGGAAGCGGCCGGGGCCGACGTGTACTTGGTGCCCGGCCGCGACGTGGAGAGTGCGGCCGATCTGCTGACGCGGCTCGATGGCGGCATCGTCTTCCTCGCTGTGCCCGACCCGGCGATCGAACCGACAGCCGTCAGGCTTGCCGCGAGTCGCGCACCGCTTGGCACCGCCTTCGTCCACCTGAGTGGTGCGTACGGACTGGCTCCACTCGCCCCGATCGAATCCGCCGGCTACCCAGTCGGCGCCTTCCACCCGCTACAGTCGTTCACCAAGGAACGCAGTCCGGACGCATTTGCGAACACGCTCTTCGGCGTCTGTGCAAGCACTTCTGAACTAATGGAGCGGCTCGAGCGCGTCGCCGAGGAGCTCGGCGGCTCAGCACGCATCGTCGCCGACGCGGAGCGCGCCCTCTACCACGCGGCCGCCGTGATCGCCTCCAATTACCTGAACTCGCTCGTTTTGGAGGCGGCGCGCGTGCTCTCGGCGATCGGTTGGTCCCGAGAGGAGAGTCTCGCCGCCCTGCTCCCTCTCATTAGGGGCGCAGTGGAGAACCTGGCGGCGCAGGGCCTGCCCGACGCCCTGATCGGTCCTATCCGACGCGGCGATCCAGACACAGTGGCACGCCATGTCGTCGCCCTGGAGGCTCTGACTGGCGCAAGCGGCGAGCGGACACGCCACGTCTATCGTCTGCTTGGCGAGGACGCGCTCGAGCTCGCATCCGAAGCCGGCCTCCAACCCAGAACCGCCGCCAAAATCGCGGCCAAATTGCGGGCAACGCCATCACCACGTATATCCGTGGACGGCTGGCCGCAGACGAAGGACACGTCATAGTGAGCCGGCTGGCCGCTTCCAGGTAGGACGCGGTCGCGGCTGAGAGGAGGTTTGAAGCTTTGTACGAAGGACTGCTCGCCGAGACGGTGACCGTCACCGGGGACGGCGGCGACCGAATAGCGGCTTACTTCGCGCGGCCGCTTGGCGGGGGCCCGTTCCCGGGCGTACTGGTCGTTCACCACATGCCGGGATGGGACGAGGCGACCAAGGCGATAACTCGTCGCTTCGCGGCGCATGGCTACGTCGCAATCTGCCCGCACCTGCACTATCGCGAGGGTGGGGATGCGAGTCCCGACGACGCCGCCGCGGCGGCTCGAGCCAATGGCGGAGTGCCCGACGATCGCTTCCTGGGCGACGCTCGGGGCGCGATCGAGTACCTGCGAGGGCTGCCGTACTTCAACGGACGGGTCGGGGCCATCGGCTACTGCTCGGGCGGCCGGCAAGTCTTCCTGGCCGGATGCACGCTGGACCTCGACGCCGCCATCGACTGCTATGGCGGGTTTGTCGCCGAAACGCCCCCGGAAGGGTTCCCGCTTCGCTTCACAACGGTGATCGACCGAGCGTCCTCTCTCGCCTGTCCTCTGCTCGGGCTCTTTGGTGCCGAGGACCAGCACCCCTCTCAAGCCGAGACGCAGCGCATCGCGGAGGTACTGCGCGAGCACGGGAAGACGTTCGACTTTCACACATACGAGGGGGCGGGGCACAGCTTCTTTGCGGTCGATCGGCCCGCGTACCGCGTTGAGGCAGCAAACGACGGTTGGAAGCGAGTTTTCGAGTGGTTTGGCCGCTACTTGTTCGTGTGAGGAGGTTGCTCTGATGTGCACTTACGTGACTGAGAAGGCGCCAGTCACCGGCAGCGGTAAGGGGCGGACCGGCTGGTTTCGCTTGAGTCATGCATGCGTCTATTACGACCACCCGTACCACACGCCGCTCGATCACACGTTGAACATCGACTTCATTGACCAGGCGGCGGGGCCGGAGGCGCGGGTGGCGGTCGAGTTGAGCGTCGACTCGGCGCGTGCGCTCGTTGAGCGGATCAACGCCGTGCTCCATGCGGCGGAGGCGGGCTGAGCACTTGTTGAAATCTGGTCATCCTTTAGATGCGAGAACCCGTGGGTAGCGTCAGCTGTCTCGCTCCCGGCCTCGGTCGCAACTTAGAATCCCCTGCGATGGTCGCTGCCGGCGAGAGCGCTCCCGCGTTCGAATGTCCCGACCAGGACGGTCGCTCGGTTCGGCTCGCCGACCTGACCGGCCGCTGGGCCGTGCTTTGGTGGTACCCGAAGGCCGGCACCCGCGGTTGAACCATCGAGGGTCGGGGGTTCCGTGATCGAGCCCAAGAGTTTGCGGAGTTGGGCGCCGAGATCCTCGGGATCTCCTTCGACAGTGTCGCCGAGAACCGGGAGTTCGCGAGGACGGAAGGCTTTCCGTATCGGCTTCTGTCAGACGCCGACCGCAAGGTCGGCACCACGTACGGAGTGCTGCGGGCGCCGGACGACCCGTATCCGGACTTCGCGCTCCGCTTCAGCTTTCTGATCGATCCCGCGGGCGTCGTCCGCAAGGTGTACGAGGTCACCGACCGCGACGCTCACGCCGGTGAGGTGCTGGCAGACCTCCGGCAACTGCTCGCCCAGTAGCCCTGGCGGCTGTTTCGCCACCTCGACCGCTGCGCACATCGGCCCCTTCCACCTGTCTCTGAGCGTGACAAGACCAGATGATCGGTCCTAACCCGCCCGGTAAGTCCCGGGAGCTCGAGTGCCGGGTTGAGGGGCTCGGGGTGCAGGCCAAGAGCCCCGGCCAGCGGTTCGATGTGATCTAGGCACGGACACTTGGAGGATCTCGACGTGTGACGCCTGGGCAGTCGCGCGCCGCGATTAACACCGCCTCGGTTCCACAAACGATTTACGGCGCTGGCAATGGCATTGACAGTGGTAGATTAATGGCATGCGAACTACCATCGACCGGGCCGGACGCATCGTCGTCCCGAAGCCGCTCCGAGATGAGTTGGGAGTCGTGCCCGGGCAAGTCCTCGAACTCGAGGTCCGGGATGGCCGCTTGGAGGTCGAGGTGGCCCCTGTGGAGATGCGCCTCGAGAAGGGTACGCGGGGGCCGGTCGCGGTCCCGTCGGAGCAGCTGCCAGCTCTTAGTACCGAGCTGGTCAGGGAGACCCTCGAACGCGTCCGGCGTTGACTGTCGTCGATACGAGCGTCGTCATCGCAGCCTTCGCCTCGTGGCATGAGCAGCATGAAGTTGCAGACCGAGCGATTGCCGACACGACTCGCCTTATCGCGCACTGCGCCATCGAAACCTTCTCGGTGCTCACTCGCCTGCCACCGCCGCATCGAGCGCCCGCCGCTCTGGTTCGCGACTTCTTGGTGGCCCGCTTCCCGGATCGGTACGTCGTGCTCAACGCCGACGGATACGAACGTCTGCTGCCACGCCTGGTCGAGCTGGGAATTAGCGGCGGGGCCGCCTACGACGCGCTCGTTGGATTGACGGCCTTCAACGCACGAGCAACCCTGATCAGTTGCGACCAGCGTGCGGCGGTGACGTATGGGCGACTCGGGATCGACTTCCGACTCCTGGGCTGAACATTCCTGGTGTGTGTGCTGGGGTCGCCGCAGTCGGCGTGGTGACCGCGGTCGTCCGGGGCATGCAGTCGGGTCAGGACCTGGTCTGTCCTCCCGGTAACCGGTGAACGACTCGGTCCGCCAGACTTAAGCGGTGACGCTTGCCGTCGAGCAGCTCAACCGCCGCCTGCTGCGGGCCCGCGACGCCATGGATCGCACCTACGCGGATCCGCTCGACATCCCCAGCCTGGCGGCGGTCGCTGGTGTCTCAGAAGCGCACTTCATACGCAGCTTCCGCGCCACCTTCGGCGAGACTCCCCACCGCTACCTGCAGCGCCGCCGTGTGGAGCGCGCGATGTTCCTGCTCACTGAAACGGACCGGGAGGTGACGGCGATCTGTTTCGACGTCGGGTTCACGAGCCTGGGCACCTTCAGTCGGACCTTCAGGGACATCGTCGGCGAGTCGCCGACCGGCTACCGGCAGCGGGCGCCAGTCGTGGTGGGGCCGACCTGCTTCCTGATGGCCGCCATGCGACCGAGCAGTTTTGGAGAAGCGGGCTCGCCGAACGGTCACTAGGATCGGCGCATGTTCAACAACATCGCCGTCACGACGATCTTCGTCCTCGACCAGGACCAGGCTCTCGACTTCTACGTCAATAAGCTTGGCTTCGAGGTCGGCAAAGACTACCAGGCCGGCCCCACCCGCTGGCTGACAGTGCGGGTGCCCGGCGATCCTGCGCACGAGGTCTACCTCCAGAAGCCAGCACCGCCCGCCGTCGACGAGGCGACCGCCGAGCAGATCCGCGAGCTCGTGAGCAAAGGGGCCATTGGCTGGCTCGCGCTCACGACCAGCGACTGCCGCAAGACCGCCGAAACGCTTAAGGCCCGCGGAGTGGAGTTCACGCAGGAGCCGACCGATCACGGCTACGGCGTCGACTGCGGCATCCGCGACCCCTTCGGCAACGCCATCCGGATCCTGCAGCCGGCCCACGCGCCCGCGGCTACCGGTAGCCGGTGACGCCTCAGGCGTCCGCGGTCGTCTCGATTTCGATCATGCACTCGGGGATCGCCAGCGTGGCGATCCCCAGCGCACAACGGTACGCAGTGACCCCTGTGAGGGTAGCGCCGCCACGGTTCTTGCTCCTGCTCGGGCAGTGGATCCAGGCCTGGCGCGAGCGCAACGAGCTCAGTCGCCGGACGCTCATGCAGAACGGGCGGCGGTTGGTGTGACGGAGCGCCTCCCACCCGGCGCGGTCTACCCTGGCGCGGTGCATGTTGCCGACTCGCACGATCTGATCCGGGTGCAGGGTGCCCGCGAGAACAACCTGAAGAACGTGAGCGTGCAGATCCCCAAGCGCCGGCTCACGGTCTTCACCGGCGTCTCAGGCTCCGGCAAGAGTTCGCTCGTCTTCGCGACCATCGCCGCCGAGTCGCAGCGGCTGATCAACGAGACGTACAGCGCCTTCGTCCAGGGCTTCATGCCGAGCCTGAGCCGCCCGGATGTCGACCTGCTCGAAGGGCTGACCACCGCCATCGTGGTCGACCAGGAACGGATGGGCGCCAACTCGCGGTCCACGGTCGGCACCGCCACGGACGCGAATGCGATGTTGCGGATCGTCTTCAGCCGCCTCGGCGTGCCGAGCGCAGGACCGGCTTTCCACTACAGCTTCAACGAGCCCGCCGGAGCGTGTCCCAGGTGCGAGGGCATGGGCACGGCCAACGACATCGACCTCACTCAGCTCTTCGACGACTCCAAGTCGATCGCCGAGGGCGCGATCACGATTCCCGGCTGGAAGACGGACAGCTGGTGGACGGTAGGGATCTTCGCCCAGTCAGGCTTCCTCGATCCGAACAAGCCGATTCGCGACTACACCGAGCGCGAGCTGCACGACTTCCTTTACAAGGAGCCGACCAAGGTGAAGGTCAACGGCGTCAACCTCACCTACGAGGGGCTCGTCCCGAAGGTGCAGAAGTCGTTTCTGCAGAAGGACAAGGAGGCGCTCCAGCCGCAGGTCCGCGCGTTCGTCGAGCGTGCCGTGACCTTCACCGCGTGCCCCGAGTGCGGCGGCAGCCGGCTCAACGAGGCGGCCCGGTCGTCGCGGATCGGTGGGATCAACATCGCCGATGCCTGCGCCATGCAGATCAGCGACCTCGCGGAGTGGGTGCGTGGCA
>CAZDTG010000028.1:0-38226 GCA_964508005.1 uncultured Steroidobacteraceae bacterium | reverse complement strand
ATTGCGTCGCACGCGCAGCAATCCGGACATTCGCACGGAAGAAGCAGCCTCTAGCATCCTCGACGCTCTCTCCCCAACACGTCTGCAATCCAGGTGAGGACTATCGTGACCTACTCCATTCCAGCGCGGGCCGCCGGCTCGCCACTGACTTCCAGGCTGCTATCCGCTGCCCGTCCGTATGCCGGCGTCCTGTTCGGGATGCTCTGTTTTGGTGCTGTTGCACCGTCAAGTGCAACACCATCAGGTGAGACACAGCCCAGTGACACGCCCTCGAGCGGCGCGTCAGCGAGCGACGCACCGTCCAGCAACGCGGCCTCGGGCGACACACCGACAACCGAGGAAGTCTCGGTCGTCTCGCAGCGTCAGACACAGCTGAGCTCCGAGGCGCTCAGTATCTCCGACACGCCCGACGCCGAGCCGCACGTCAATGGCATTTCCGGGGTTGCCGGATTGGGTGCGCGGGTGGCGCCCGCTTACGACGGCTCGAAGAAGAACAAAACCAGTCCGTTTCCGTATGTTGACATCCACGGCTTCTTCAACGATCACATGTACCTGTCGAGCGTCCGGGGCATCGGCGTCAATCTGCTCGACCTGGACCACTTTCGCGGCGGGTTCGCGCTCAACTACGCAGGCGGCCGCACCAGCAAGGACGACCCGCGCCTGAACGGGCTTCCCGACATCAGCGGAGCGGCGCAGGTTGGCGGGTTTCTCACCTACTCTCTGAGGCCGGTGGCGTTCGAGGCGCGGGTGCGACGCCGCCTCGGCTCGACTGCCGGCACTCAGGTGGAGTTGGGCGCGTCCGTCTCCGCGGCCCCCACACCGCAGTTTCATATGTCTATCGGAGCTGGCGTGACCTGGGCGGACGCAAGCTACAACAAGACCTTCTTCGGTGTGACGCCAGCTGAAGCCGCCCAGGCAACCCTGCAACGCAACCCGCTCACGCCCTACACTCCGAAATCGGGCCTGACCACTGCGGGCGTCACCGCCGCGGGGGTGTACCAGCTCGGCAAGCACTGGGGTCTGCTCGGGCGGCTCGAGCTTCAAGACCTGATCGGCAAACAGGCCAAGGACAGCCCCCTGACGCAACGGACCTTTCAGCCGGGTGTTGCGTTTGGAGCGGCGTACACGTTCTGAGCTCGGGCCCTGACCGCCCTAGACCCTCTGACGGTCAGCGAACGGCGCCTATTGTGCGACAGACTTCATGAAAGCGCCCCCGCCCGGCTCAGGGAGCTCGAGCAGCCTGCACCATATCCCCGGTTCGCCAAAACGACCCTTCGACGCTCGCTGTGATCGCCGGAGCGGCGAGATCCGTTGACGAATGCTGGTTTTTTCACCGAAACTTATTGCTGCAGTGCGAAAGAGCCAATGCGGTTGGGGAGTGAGGTTTGTCCGCAGCACCGCGCGAAAGCAAGTCTAAAGTCTGGGTTTCGAGTACTATATCCATCATCATTCGGTAACCTATCGATAATAGATGCTGAGACTGCCACCGTGCTGGGCACGCCTGATGTGGCTGTGCCGCAAGCGGGGAAGGTCGACGGCGGATGCCCAGGACCTCATCCAAGATGCCTTTCTGCGCTTGGAGCAATACCGTCGCCGTCCTGGCGCCCAGGTCGAGAATGTCGAGGCATTTCTCGTTGCGACCGTCTCTAATCTTGAGAGGGACCTGCGTCGCCACGAGAGGATCAGCTCGGCCATATCGGATCCAATGGACGCTTTTGATCCGAGCGCAAAGCTCGTAGACCTGGCACCTACACCCGACCGGGAGTGGGCGGGGATACAGCAGCTCGGTGAGATAAAGAGGGCGCTCGCGGCAGAAAGTGAAAGGACGTGCGAGATTGTTCTTGCGTTCGCGGCAGGGTACTCCTACAAAGAGATTGCCGAGGCGCTGAACGTTTCCCTGAGCACCGTCCAGAAGCACATTGCGCGGGGCACGCTCGTTGCCATGGATCTAAGGGAGAAGAGGGGGCAGGAATGAACGCCGAATCTGACCCGGCGCAGTGGACCCGGACCAAGGCGGAGGCCGCTGCGTGGGCAGCGCTGTTGCGTGGTCCTCAGCGCGACGCCGCAATGGAAGCGGACCTGCAGCGGTGGGTGGCGGCAGACCCGCTTCATGCGAAAGCCTGGGAACTTGCCTCCGACGCGTGGGAGGGGATAGCAAGCCTGCCCAGGTTGTTTCCTCGCCTTACTCCGAAGCGCGTACGAGTTCGCGCTCGTTTGTTGCGCCCAATGGCGGTGCTCATTGCGGTCTGTGCGGCGTTTGCAGCCTGGGCACTCTTTTTCTTTGGCAGGACTGTCACCACTGCCGTTGGAGAGCAGAGAGCGCTGAACCTCGCAGACGGAAGCCGCGTTGAGCTCAACACGAATACCCGATTGATCGTTCACTACGACCGACACACGCGGACCGTCACCCTCACGGCGGGTGAGGCCTATTTTGATGTGGCACACGAGCGCCGGCCTTTCGTCGTCATTGCCGGCAGCCGCAAAATCATTGCTGTCGGAACGAGCTTCACGGTGCGCCGCGATGTCGATGCGGATGCGACTACCGTCACCCTCATCGAGGGGCGGGTGGCCGTCGCGCCTCTGGAAGCGGCCAACGTCCTGCCGCCTGAACCAATTCCGGAGGTCACGGTTCTGAGCGCCGGTGAGCGCTTTCATCTGCGGCGGAACGCGCGGCCGATCGTGGATACCCCGCCAGTGGATCAGGCCATAGCCTGGATGCGGGGACAGCTGATATTCGACCACACCCCGCTTCCGGAGGCGGTGGCTGAATTCAATCGCTACAGCCCGATCCGCATTCGCATCCGCTCGCCGGAGGCGGCCGAGATTCGGCTGGGAGGTCTCGTGCGGATCACGGACGCACACGGTTTCGCGCGGGCGATTGCGGACCAGTACGGCTTGAGGCTGACAGCCGAGGGCAACGAACTGGTTCTTCAGACCCTCGACCGCTCTTCGCGTAGGAGCGAGACTCAATCAACTGACCAGCCACCCGAGCATCCTTAGCGGAACAGCAAAACGCCAACGCGCCCATCAAACGCTGCGGTTGGCGCGAACATCTTTCGGTTCCCGGAAAGCTCCGCGCTAACGCTCAGCCCGCTGAGCCCCCGTAACCTGTCCGCTAGGCTACGTTTCCTTTCGTCTTTGAACTCTGGCGCCACTAGAGGACATCTGTCCGTGGCACCGCGCCTTCTGCGAGTGGCGCGCACGCGTCAATGCGCCCGATCCGAGCAGTCGCGAAATTTGGGACGGACATTACTACTCATCCACCCGTAGTCCGTCTATTCAACTAAGGGCACGCGGCCTCGCGGCAGCCCACACATAACAGGCAACGGACTGCGGGGGTGGCGTATGTCCGTTCCGATCCGATCCTGCACCATTGCGAAGCTACTTGCTTCCATTCTGATACTTCTCAGTGCAATTCCAGCGGGGGCGCAAATCCGCCTGGATCTCCCAGCCCAGCCGTTAGGCCAGTCCCTGACAGCCCTGGCGAGTATTGGGAATCTTACCGTTATTTTCGACGAACGTGATGTAGACGGGCTCAAAGCGCCTGCCCTGAAAGCGAATCTGACTGCCGACGAGGCGTTGGATCGTCTCTTAGCCGGAACCTCGCTCCACGCGATGCGAGTAGATCCAAGCACGATCCGTGTGACGCGATCCACCCCAGGTGCCCTTTCCATCGACACTATGTCCAAGGCGACGGGTGAGGACCCCAGGAGTCAGGACGAGAGGGCCTGGAGCTCGTCTCCGGGTCGATTTCGGCTGGCTCAGGTAAATCCTGGAGAGGGTGCGATCGACAGTCGGGTGGGAGGTCCGCAGAACAATTCCACGCTCCAAAACGAGAAGACTCAACCGGCCAGGCTAGACGAAGTCGTGATCACAGGCACGCAAATTCGTGGCGCACTCACTCCATCACCCTTGGTGCAACTGGATCGCAGCCAAATTGAGGCGACCGGATACAGTACCCTGGAGCAAGTGACCCAGACTCTCCCTCAAGTCTTTGGAGGTGGTGTCCAACGAGGTACAGGGTTCGATCTCGGCACCGAATCCTCCAACAACATCGCTCGTGGTGCCGGCGTAAACCTGCATGGGTTAGGTTCCGGTGCGACGCTTGTCCTCCTCAACGGACACCGACTGCCCGCGGCGGGTCCTGTGGGGGTTCCCGACGTCTCATTGATTCCGCTTGAAGCCATCGACCGGATTGACGTACTGACCGACGGGGCTTCTGCTACCTACGGATCGGATGCTGTCGCGGGTGTAGTGAATATCATATTGAGAAGTAATTTTGACGGTGTAAGCGGCCATATGCGCTACGGTGCTAGTACCCAGCATGGCTATCACGAAACCGAAGCGGGTGTAGTTGGGGGTAAGACATGGGCGACCGGAAATGCACTGATCGGGTATGACTATCTTGATCAGAGTCCGCTACTATCAAGTGCAAGGGCCTTCTCGAGCGCGGTCACAAATCCCACTGACCTGCTGGGTCACGATACTTCCAACCGCATCTTTTCCACGGCGTCATGGCATCCCGTTGACCGTTTGAGCTTCAATTCTGAAGCCTACTGGTCGCGTCGCAACGATGACACGGTTTACACCATCTTTGGGCCAACATCGCGGGACACACCGCGGAATGCGCAGTACGGCGCCAACCTGGGCGTAACCTACGGAATAATCGGTGACTGGGTCGTAGACGCGTATTTGGGGCGCGGATCGAACGAGGTCAACGATCATGTAATGGTAGAAGGAAGCAACGGAAACAATCCGCGTGATTTCCTGCAAAATCAGACATTCTTCGAGGCCAAAGTGGAGGGAGCAATCGGCCACATCCGTGGCGACCCGGTTCGGTCCGCTCTTGGTATAGCGTACCGCAGGGAGACCTACGAGCAAACGTTTCAAGAACAGCCCCAGCTGAACGCGAGCGCGGATCGAAATGTCCGAGCAGCCTTCGCGGAGGTGATAGTCCCGATAATTGGGCCCCGGCAGCAAAGTGACGGCGCTGACCGCCTCGACTTGACAGTTGCCGGACGGTACGAGCATTACAGCGACTTCGGCTCGACCACGAATCCAAAAGTGGGGCTCTCGTGGACCCTGACAGACGGATATCGCCTCCGGGCAACCTTTGGGCGATCATTTCGCGCACCGACCTTCAACGAAATTAGAGCACAATATGAGCTCGACGCTCTACTGTCGCTTCCAGATCCGGCGGCGCCCTCGGGATCCTCCCTAGTCTTGTATCGTGCCTTTGGCGCGAATCCCGCACTGCAGCCCGAAACAGCCCGTACTTGGACAGCCGGAATAGACATGTCGCCCGCTTCCATAGAGGGGCTGGTCGCGACGGCGACGTACTTCAACATTAGCTATAAGAACCGAATAGAGCAGGCGATCGGCGCCTTCTCTACAGCCCTGGCGGAGCCGGCGTTTGATCCACTGGTCAACAGAAGCCCGGACCCGGCGCTGGTCGCGGCGCTGACGAGCCGGCCCTTTACTGGAAGCTCCGGATTTTTAAACCTACACGGACCATTCAATGTTCCGGACGTGGGCGTTGTAGTAGACAACCGCTACCAAAACATTGCAGAGAGCTGGGTAAGCGGCGTGGATGCTTCCGTTTCCTATAAGCTGCCTATTGACCGGGGCTCCCTGCATTCCACTACAAGTGCGACATATATCCTAAAGTACGAGAACTCAGTTGGGCAAAATGCGCGAGCTGAATCACTGGTAAATACAGTGGGATTTCCACTTCGCTTAAAGATCAGGGAGGCTGCCGGCCTTGTCGACAGGAGTTGGTCAGCCGATCTGGCGATCAATTATCAGACACACTATCAAGACATAACGGTGTCGCCTGCTGCGCCGGTGGCGTCGTGGACAACAGCAGATGCACGTGTTCAGTACGAGCTGCAAGAACCGTGGCGTAGAAAAGGGAAATTGCGCATTGCACTGAGCGTGCAGAACGTTCTCGATCGTCGTCCTCCGTTCGTACATGGTGTGACGACTTTCACGGCGCCTATTGGATATGATCCGAGCAATGCCAGCCCGCTCGGAAGGTTTGTCGCCCTCGATGCGACCCAGAGCTGGTAAGGCGTAACGATGACGGACAGGGTCAGTTTCTGTGCTCTGCTGTTTGGCACGGTAATGCTACTTGGAGCGGTGCGATCAAGCGAGGGAGCGGAACGGGAAAGTGGCTATGCTGCGACCGAGAACGCGATAACTTATGAGGACTTGATCGGTATCGTGGACATTGGCGCATCGGGCGAAGAGGACTTCAACGGCGTTGGGCTTTCACCCGACAAGAAGTTAGTAGCCGTAGAAGCTCGCAGAGCCGAGTTGGGCCTCAATCGGACCGACATCCGTTGGTTGATTGTCAGCGTGGATGGCAGCCGCCCGCCCGTAGATGCAGGCGATGGCGGAGAACCCATTTCATTTACAAACAGGGGATTAATAAATGGCTACTCGCCACCCCAGGTGCCACGCTGGTCGCCAGACTCAAACTGGTTTGGGTACAGAGCAAAGTTCGGCGGAATCGTGCAATTGTGGCGCTCGCGGCGAGATGGTGCGATTCAAGAGCGAATTGGCGCGAATGCCGGAGATGTCGGCGAGTTTCGCTGGTCCTCGGATGGAGAGCGTATATATTTTCAGGTCGACTCAAAAGCTTCGCGTACGGGCAGAATGGAGGCGGATCGAGGACTCAGGTACGACGCTAGGTTTGCGCCATTGTATGGCCGGGGGGCAAACCTGGCAGACGAGAGCGGGGCGGCTGGAGAGGGAGCCATCCGTACATATGACTTTAAGTTGAAGGAAGAGCGGGACGCAACGGAAGTAGAACGAGCTGAGTTCCACGCCATGGCTTCGGGGGCATTGCCCACGCGACCGAACGCAACATGGGTCCGGCGAGCCAGCTCAGCGGCAGCTGTCACTTGGTTAGAAGATGTCCGTGGAGATCGCAAAACTGGGTTGCATCCAAAGCGTGTTGTAATGGCTGCGAAGACTAGCGACGGGAGCCATGCGGTCGAGTGCGAGGCATCGGCTTGCGTCGGCTCGACTTTTAAGGGATTGTGGATCGACCGAGGAGGAGAATTCGTGTACTTCCTGCGGTGGCGTGGGAAGCGGAACTACGGAAAGGTGAGTCTATACAAGTGGAGGGTGGGGGAAAAGGAGCCCATTGAATTGCTCCAGACAGACGATCTGATCGAAGCCTGTGCGTACATGCCGAGCCGTCTCATTTGTACCCGCGAGCAGGCGACAGTCCCGAGAACGCTAGTGGCTATTGCTCTCGAGAGTGGGGCCATGAGGACCATATTCGATCCGAATCCAGAGTTCTCAAAGCGGCGCTTTGGAGAAGTCGTCCCCCTAACGTGGACGGATAGCGATGGTAACGAAGGGTTTGGCCACCTTGTAAAGCCCGTTGACTACATCGCAGGACACCACTATCCCCTAATAATCGTCCAATATCACTCGCGTGGTTTTTTGCGGGGCGGGACCGGAGACGAGTACCCAATTCATGTGTTTGCCTCCAAGGGGTTCGCGGTCCTGAGCTTCGAACGTCCTCGAGACTGGCATATTGAGGAGACTGCTCAATCTTACGATGAGGCAGACGTCGAGAATTGGCGGAACCTCCACGACCGACAGATGGTGTTTTCCGTCCTGTCAGCGGGAATCAGAGTCTTGGAGAACATCGGAATTGTGGATCCGAAGCGCGTTGGCATCACGGGTTTGAGCGATGGTGCAAACACAGCAGACTACGCAATCGTTCACTCCTCCGAGATGTTTTCTGCAGCTGCGGTAAGTTGGACACACTGGAATCCGATGAACTACTACCTGCAGGGCCCCGTGATGCAGTCTCTACTTGATAAGTGGGGGCTGGGATTCCCTGGTGAGCTGGCCAACATGGAACAGTGGAAGGGGCTCTCGATCGCCTTAAATGCAGATCGCATTCATACGCCTCTCTTAATTCAGGTCTCAGACTCTGAAATGCTCCCGGAAACGGAGACCTATGCAGCCATGCGGCACTACGATCGCGCTGTCGATATGTATATATTTCAGGACGAGCATCACATCAAAGTTCAGCCACGACACAGGTACAATATTTATAGGCGGAATGTGCAATGGATGGAGTTCTGGTTGCAAGGGGTTGAGGATCCGGAGCCAGTTTCACCTGATCAATACCTAGTCTGGCGCGCCTTGAAGGACCAGGGCTCCCGTGCCGCACGCCCCCCTGTGGCTTACGATGGCCGCTAAGCAGCTGCGCAAAATGAAGAGTCCGCCCAGGACCGGATCCACAACTCGGCGGTGAAGCACGCAAGCAAGGGGAACACTTGCATCGCGGTCAAGGGACGTGGTGTGCCCAGGACGCGGTCTAATTGTGGGCAGTTCAGGACGCCCTTCTGCGCCAAGTACCCTTCGAGCAGCACCTCGCGGATGGTGCGCCTATTCTCGGCGATTATTGCATTGATCCAAGAGCGAGACGAGCCCTTGCCTTCCCGACGGAGGATCTCCTGCGGAACTATGTCTTGGAACGCAGCCCGCGCGAGTGCGCGGTGACGGCCGCCCTTCACAAGGAGGTAGGTCGGAACATTTAGGCATAGCTCGATGATGGGTTGAGAGATCAAGGGGTGGTGTTCATCCGCTATGTCTAACTTTGCAGTGGGCGCTGGACGGTTGACGAGATCTCCCAACGTGCGAATCTGAAACTGCTTGCCTTTCGGGAGGTCGTTTGCATCGAAAGCCCATGGGTGAGAGGCATAGTCCCCAGCACGATCTGGGAGGGCGTCCGGATTGACGAACGTATCTTGTCCTTGAGTTGGATTTGCGGGAGTCCATCGTCGTTTGAAGTATGCACCGGTGGTCGTCTTGAGGATTGCCCAGTAGGAGTCTCCCGTCAAGGTCGAGGCGTCGCGAAACACTTGCAGCAAGCCAAATCCGAGACCCCTGCTCTTGAGGTAATCCGCAGGCATCAGTGGAGTTATGGACTGGAGGAATAGGTGGTCACCGCCCTGACCAGTCCAGATGGCGTCTGCGCCCGCCTTGGCAGCGGCGGCTCTCCTTATGCTGGAGTCAAGTAGCAGGATGGATACGACCGTCGGCTTAGGAAGCTTGGGCCCATCAAAGAGTCGCCGATCGATTCGGACGCCGCCGGCGCTCCAGGGGTGCTCGACGAGTGGTACGCCGACCTTTGCCGCCGCCAATCGTGCGAAAGATCGTTCGTCCTCGTCCCGGTTGCACTCGTACCGATTGATGCAAGTTACCGCAGGTTTGGAGGGCGCAGCCGCAAGACATGCAAGTACAATAGAGGAGTCAAGACCGCCGGAGAGATTGTGAAGAATGCGTCTATGCACGAGTGACCAGGAATTAATGCAGCGCTGTGTCACTTCCCGAACAGCTCGTACTGCCGCGTCGTAGTCTTCGATTGCCGGTCTGCGGCAAATTTCCCGTGGGTCCCAGTAGACGCAGTGGTCAACTCCGCGATGAGAAACCTGCAAGCACTCGCCCGCGAGCACCTCGAAGATGCCGATCAGTCCGGACTGTCGAACACGGACGTCATCATCAAGGAGGAATGCGGAGATGTACTGCCAGTCTATGGAAAGCTTGCCGAGGCGCAGTAACAGCAAGTCATTCACATCGGAAAAAACGACCGTAACTCCTTCGATAGCCGTGTAATAGCAGGGAAGTCGACCTGAGCAGTCGCGAATAACGTAGTAGCGGCCGTGCTGGGGATCTCTTACAAGCGCTATGTAGCAGCCCCAGAAGTCCGCGATAAGCGTCTGCCCGTGGCTTGAAACTATCCGAGAGGAACTCTCTCGAGTTATCTCCACCACCGGGTGGGCCTCAGTTCCGTTAGCGGTCGGAAAGAGCGTGCCGAACACGACGCCAAGGTCGTCGGAGAGCATGTAGGGTCGTACGCCGCTCCGGGGTTGGGCCGACGTATAGACGATCGTGTCAGCGGTCTTGAGTTGGAGTTTCAGGTGACACGCTGTGTGCTTGATGGAGTCATTGATCTCCTCCGCCTTCCGGACTGCGATGGGGTTGGAGGGATCCAAAATTAGGCAGACAAGCCTATTCATATCAACGTCCCGTGAAGCCGTCAAACTACCATGATGGGTCTGAACGAGAGCGCACGTTCGACAGTGTCGTTCAGAACCGTATTGTTGTTCTGAAGCCAGCAATGTGCTTTGAACGGGTCTGATTGGACGCCAAAAACCCAGGAAGCGTAGATGTCGTGAGCGGCGAGAAAGTGGAGTAGAGCGAGAGAATCGAAGAGGCAGAGATAGTTTCTCGGAAAGAAGCCTCGCAGGGCACGAAAAGCGAGAACAAGCCGAATGGCCCTGTCAAGCGCAAGGGGCTGCGTTGGGTGGCGCGAATGCAGTCTTGTCCGTTCGACGTTACGTATGATCCTTTCTAGCGGTTGATGGCGCAGAGCAGTATGCGCATGCCAGCATGCTACAAGAAATGATGGAAATGAACGCGATGTATCCCTCCATGATTGAACGGCCTGGACCTCAATCAAGCTCCGCTGGGCTTCAGCTATATCCGGCGGTTTGACCTCGCGGCCTTGGGAAGCCCTTGTGGTGAGGAGGTCGACTTTGACGAGTTCGCAAGCGAGCGTAGCCGGTTCATCCGGGATCGGATCATCCGAGAACGTCAACTGCTGGGGCCAACCAAAGAGCCAAGGGGAGAGCGCTTCCACAAGGGTTCGTTCGGTACATACGTACTTGTTACGACGTAGGTCAAGGAATAGACAGTAGCGTCCGTCCAGACAGAAATATGCGTGTCGCGTAAGATAATAACGAATTCCGAGCATGGTGGAGGTTCCGGTAGTCATGTTGAGTGCCAAATGGCTGATTGCAGAGTGCTGGCAGCTCATGGGATCAACGTTAGAAGTGCAGGGATTGTTCATGAGGGCGGTTTGTCCGGAGAGGCGGTACGCGGCGCATTGCACCGCGTACCGCTGAGACTTACAAGGATCTCCTTGCGCAGCCTCGTTCTTTCGAGTTTAGGGGAACTTGAACGCCCCTTCGCTGCTTCCGCCCCCCTGTCCCTTCGTTTCTTCGGTCACTCGTCCCAGTTCGATGATCATTGCAGTACCCTCCTGTCAGAGACAACAGATGTAACCCACCATCTCCGGTGTGGCCACGTTCCGTGATGGCCGCGTTAGCGTAGCTGACAATTGGAGGCTGTCAACGCAGCTCCGTGGCAGAGATCGGGCGGGACACAAACAAGAACACTTCGCGCAGCGGCGAGGCGGGCGACGCGACGACTCATTGGAGCCCGAACGCTCGATGTCCGAAGAAATCAATGGGTTGGGGTCATCCGAGATTCGTGTGCCGTTGAGGTGGCGGCGACGTACTTCGGCGCATGTGAGAGTGTTTGGCCGACGAGTGCAGATTGAGCGACAGGCAGGCGGTGCCGGGCTTGAAGTGTTTTCTGGAGAGTCTAGAGCGCTGCTGCAGTGCAAGTTGCCTTCGGTGTCTGCACCTGCATAGCGAATCTATATTCAAACGTCAGAGGAGGGAAGCGAAGGATGCGGGAGCCAAAAGAGACTTGAATGTTGGTACCGGTAGTGCAGGAGGTGTCAACCAGCTTGCCCGGTTCGTGAGTGGAATCAGTGGCTTGTGAGCGGGGACCGACGTATGCATTGAAGCTGTGAGCGGAATATCTTCCGGACGGAGACCGGAACCGGAGCCGAATGACGAAAGTTGTGAGTACCGGGTCTGAAGTATTTCAGGCGTTTTTTTTCAACTGTTGAAACGTGCTGCGGCGAGGCGTAGCGTAGTAGCGTCTGGATCAAGAAGGTCCAGTACAAGGACAGACGGCCCGACATAAGATCGGCGAGAAGGACAGATACGGGATGTCCCGAGCCAAGCGAATGGAATTTCCGGGTGCCATCAATCTGGTGCAGATTTCCGGATCTGCAGGTGGGCAGGTTTTTTTCGATCGTGCCGCGCTCAAGGGCTTTCCGCGCAACGTGCGGCTTCGTGCACGCCATGAGCAGCATTTCGAGTCGTTGCTATGGGAGAGCTGCGAGCAATACCGCGCAGTGGTTCATGGGTACGAAGTTGAGCCCAATGACGCCATGCTCGTGATCGAGACGTTGGGTGCGCCACTCTCGTGGATCATGCACGATCTGCTGGGAAGATATGCTTCGTACGCGATCGCGGAGGGGCGTGTTCTTAAGGGACACCAGCCGTTTCCGTACCGCTACCGAGTCCAGATCGTCGAGCCCAGGAAGCTGCCTTACGTGGTGCGACAGATCCATCAGAGACCTCTCAAAGCGGGCTTGTGTATCCACCGTGCCAACTATCCCTTTGGATCGGACGCCATTTATTGGGGCCGGCGGGAGCGTCCACCCTGTTTCGTGATCGAGCCGACGCTGGAGGCGCTGGCGAGGATCGGATACGTGGGGCTTCGGGGATACATCGAATTCATATGCCAACATGGCACGCCGGCCATCGAAGAGCTTCTGTTGCGGAAGGTCATTGGCGAGGAGTCCTTCGCGATAGAGGTCGTGGAGTTATGCAAGATGTCATGGCCCACGTGGTCCAAGGAGGAATTGATCGGCGCAGTTTGCGCCGCTCTTGAATTTCCCCTCAACGTCATTTACAGCTCGACGCACATGGGAGCCATCGCGAGGGCCGTGGTGGCCTGGTGTGCCATGCGTACGGGGACCGCGAAACTCTCTCAGGTGGCGCGCTGGTTCGGATTGACTGGCTCAGATCTGCGGTACCTCATCCGTCAACATCAAAATACTAAGGCCCAATTTTTCCAGCGAGCCATCGAACAACTACTGACGCAGAGCGGCGAATTGGGTCAGATGCCCACCGCATCCGCTGGGGAGGAAGGTCAGACGCACAAGCAGAACTCGCTGTCCGCTCACGTGCTGCTTGCTGTGCCCGCGAAGGCTCATCGAAGTGCAGAGTACGACGCTGGATTGACCCAATGGGGCTCGCCGAGCTCGCCCAGATCAATACCTCCGCCTCCATATGCGATCTCGACGAATCAGCGTCACGACCGCTGCGGAGAGATAGAAGCGGTGTCTGGCCACCGACGGAGAAGACAAGGGCGCGTCAACAAATAGGCGAAGCGTTGGGATAAGATAGGACAAGTCCTGTGGAAGCGCTCAAAGGGACAGCAGCACTTAGCCAGGTCCTCCGGCTCGTCTGGTCGGAAGCGAGCGGCTTTGTGCGAGTTCGGCTCGCCGCCGTCGTGCTGCTTGTGGTCGCTGCCTCTATCCTCACTGCGCTAGGACCGGTCGCGCTGCAACGCGTTATCGACGGCTTCACCAAGCAGACACCCGGCCAGACCTTATCGCCCGTCTTGCTGCTCGGCGCTTACGTGCTGAGCCAGTTTCTCGCGCGCGCTATTGGCGAACTCCGTGGGCTGATTCACGCACGCGCCGAGCGGCGTATGTTCCGCTCGCTCAGCGAACGCCTGTTCCGCCATCTGATGCAGCTTCCGCTTCGATTCCACCTGGAGCGGCAGACCGGCTCGATCGCCCAAGCGCTGGAGAACGGGCTGGTTGGCTACCAGATCATTTTGCATCACCTGGTGTTCACGTTTCTGCCCGTCGTCGCCGAGGTGGGGACGATTGTCGTCGTGTTGGCTCGCCTGGCGGAACCGGTGTTCCTTGCGCTCTTTTGTGGCGCGCTGCTCTGCTACTCAGCGGCATTTGCTTATGCCGCGAACGCTGTTGCAAGGGCTGCTAGTATAGCCTCCGCGGCACATACTAACGCAAGCGGTGTGATGGTCGACGGCCTGCTCAATTACGAGACGGTCAAATATTTCGGCGCCGAGTCACTCGTTCAGGAGCGGGTAAGCGAAGCGCTCTCGCGGACAGAGAGCGAGTGGGTCGCCTTCTATCGCCGTTTTGCAAGCAATGGCCTGGTGGTCGCGAGCATTTTCGCCCTCTTTCTCGGAGCCACGGTGCTCTGCGCCGCCAGTGAAGTCCAGGCGGGAAGGATGACAGTGGGCACGTTCGTTTTAGTCAATGGTTACATGCTGCAACTGACGAAGCCCGTCGAAATGCTGGGCTACGCTATGCAGGCGGCCTCGCAGGGAACCGCGATGCTCGAGCGGATGCTCGCCCTGTTTCTGGAGACTCCTGAGCAACAAGGTGGCTCGGTGCACCTCGGAGGGCCGGGGCAGCTGGAGTTGGAGGATCTGTGCGTGTCCTACGGGCCGAACCGCCCGGTGCTCAAGGGGGTGAGTTTCCGTGTACCGGCCGGCAAAACTCTCGGGGTGGTGGGTGCGAGCGGGTCTGGCAAGTCCACACTCGTGCGCCTGCTCGTGCGACTTATCGAGCCAGACAGTGGGCGAATACTGTTCGATGGCGTGCCGATTTCGGATGTCTCCCTGGCCACGCTCCGCGAGGCGATCGCCGTTGTGCCTCAGGATACGGTGCTATTCGCGGACTCCATCGCATACAACATTGCGTTCGGCCGTGCCGGTGCCACCCGACAGGAGATCGTGGAGGCTGCCAAAGTGGCACACCTCCACGACTGGATCATGAGCCTTCCGGAGCAATACGACACAAAGGTCGGCGAGCGCGGCCTCAAGATGTCAGGGGGTGAACGCCAGCGCATCTCGATCGCGCGAGCCGCGATAAAGCGACCGCGAATTTACATCTGCGATGAGGCCACATCGTCGCTTGACAGTGAGACCGAGCACGAAATATTGCGCAACCTCGCGGAGATTTCCCGCTCGAGCACGACACTGATGGTCGCGCACAGACTGTCAACAGTAATACATGCAGATGAGATCGTGGTGCTCGAGAGGGGTGTCGTCGCCGAGCGTGGCACGCATGCATCGCTGCTCCGCCAAAACGGCCGCTATGCCGCTCTATGGGAGGCACAGCACAAGGGGGCCGAAGCCGCTTGATGTCGTACTTGTACGGGGGAGGGGATGACGATTCCCTCTGTCCAAAGGTGGGAAGCCGCCCGTGCGACCGTCATCCAGTTGCCGGGCGGGCATCATTTCGGAGGCAGCGGCGGCAACGGCCCGAGCACTCCCTTGACGATCATGTGCCGCGCGGTCGCCTGCTCGACCGTGAGCGGCAGGGCTGCGCTCTGCAACTGATTGCGCACCTCGCTCACGGTAAAGGCCGCGCACAGGGAATTGTAAAAATCTTCCTTGAGAATGGGATGTTCGTGCGCTGCCACTCGCTCGACGATCTCCCGCGCCGCCAGCGGCGAGTCGGGTCTCACGAGATCCATCACGTAGACCGCCGCCCCGGCACGCCCGAGCCTTCGCACTTCGCTCCACAGACTCTGTGGGTCCGGCAGGTGATGGAGCATGTCCTTCGACAACACTGCATCGAAGTGATGCTCGGGGAGGGACAATCCAGGGAGGCGACCCAGATGCAGCTCGACCCGATCGGAGAATCGGGCGGCGTGCAGCGCTCGTCTCGCGAACTCGAGCATTGCGGCGGAACCGTCGACCGCAACGATATGGGCGTGGTGGGCGATGCGCGCGATGCGCAGAGTCACGTCCGCGGGGCCGCACCCCAGATCGACGATCGTCCGCAGATGGTGAGGGTACTCCGACGTGAAATGGTCGGCGTACCACTGGTTTGAGTCCGCAAAGTCCGCCCGGGCGTATGCGCCAGCCTCCGCCTCGCCGTCCATGATCTCCGGCTCGAGTATCCGATCCATTCGCTGTGCCCTCGTGTGAATTGTCGACGCCGCAGGCTTCAGGCCTCGGCGGCGCGGGTCCTGGCTTGCTCCGCTGTCCGTCGGTGCTGCGGCGGCAGGTCCGCAAGAATTCTGTCATAGGCGCTGGCTATAGTCGCCCCCGTGCGACGGACGCGCAGGCAAGACGCGAAACCCGTGCGCTGAAGCTAAGGAAATTCGCCAGGCGATTTCACCAGTACAACGACGCCAGATTCCACAGGTGAGGGCAGTAGATATGACCGCAAAAGACATCCGGCGGATAGGTCGGCTCGTCTCGCTCGCCGCGACGGCCACCGCAGCAACCGGCTTCGCTCTCCCGAGCTTGGCCAACGAACCCGCGACGGCGACGCCGATCAAGCACGTCATCGTCATCTTTCAGGAAAACGTCTCCTTTGACCATTATTTCGCGACCTACCCGTTCGCGGCGAACACTACGGCCGGGGAGCCCGTCTTCAAGGCGGCCCCGGACACCCCTGCGGTCAACGGGCTGCTCGACGGGCCCGCCGCTCCGCCCAACAATCCCACCCTCAATATCGCGGGCACCGGCACCATCCAACCGTTTCGGCTCGGGCGCGATCAGGCGACCACCTGCGATGAGGACCACAACTACACCGACGAGCAGGCGGCCTATCACGCAGGCCAGGTCGATCTCGTGGCGCAGAAGCTGAGCTCCGCCGCGGCCAATTGCGCGGCCGACAAATCGACGGTGATGGGCTACTTCGACGGCAATACCGTCACCGCGCTGTGGAATTACGCGCAGCGTTTCGCGATGAGTGACAATTCCTTCGGCACGACCTACGGTCCATCGACACCGGGTGCGATCAATCTTGTCGCCGGCAATACTCACGGCGTCACGGGCACCACCCAGACCGGCGTCGGTCCTGTTCCCGGCATCGATCAGTCGACGGGGGCGAGCGGGAGCAAGACCGTCACCGTGGCGGGCAGTGATACGAATGGCTCCACCGGCGGCGGATCAATCGTCGGCGATCCCCGTCCCTACGGCGACGTCTGCAATCCTTTGGGCTCCACGCAGGTGGTGCTCAACAATCCGAGCCGCAACGTCGGCGATCTGCTCAACGCCAGTGGCGTGAGCTGGGGCTGGTTCCAGGGCGGCTTTGCCAACTGCAACTCGATTCACAAGGCGAGCGACGGCTCCGTGAAGCAGGACTACATCGGTCACCACGAGCCGTTCCAGTACTTTGCCGCCACGCAAAATCCAACCCATCTGCCGCCGAGCTCGCCCGCGATGGTGGGCTTGACGGACCAGGCGAAGCACCAATACGACCTGAGCGCTCTCTTCACCATCAACAGCGTGCCGGGCGCGACGAGCCGGACATACGACATCACCGGTTTCCAGCCGGGCGTCAACTTGCCGGCCGTGACCTTCCTCAAGGCGCCGGGTTTCATGGACGGCCACGCGCAGTATTCAGATCCGCTCCTCGAGCAGCATTTCGTCGTGCAGGTCGTGAATACGATCATGACCTCGAAATACTGGCAGGACACGGCCATCATCGTTGCCTATGACGATTCGGACGGTTGGTACGACCATGTGTATCCGCCGCTGGTCAATGCTTCGGCTCTCGGCGCTCTGCCGTCGAGCTCGGACGCGCTGACCGGCCCAGGCCAGTGCGGCACTCCGCTCGCAGGCGCGGTGTTGGGTCGCTGTGGCTACGGCCCGCGGCTGCCCTTGCTCGTGATCTCGCCGTTCGCACGGCGGAATTATGTCGATCACACGGTGACCGACCAGTCCTCCATCCTGCGCTTCATCGAGGACAATTTCGGTCTCGGCCGGATCGATCCCGCCCCGGGTAAATCCGTGGCGCAAGGCGGCTCCTTCGACCAGCTCGCCGGATCGCTCGACAGCCTGTTCGACTTCGACGGCTGGGAGGGCGATTCACGGCTCCTGCTCCTCGACCCGGGCACCGGACAGCCCGTTCAACCCTAACGCTCATGCCGGCCACGACGTAGCGTCGTGGCCGGCGGCGGCAGGGGCCGATCACGGATGATCGCCGAGCTTGCGCATAGTGGCGCTGCATTGCGCGGCCAAGCCGTCCAACAATTTCGCTAACGCTTCACGCGCCATTCCCGGGACCTCGACTTCGTTCAGCAGGGCAACTCCTTCATCCGGCAATTGTGCGGCAAGGTCCCTTAGCGTCGCGATCAGTGTGCCCGCGGGGAATCGGCAGACCCTGGCCAGTTCCTCGAAATGGCGCGGCTGGATTTCCTTCAATCTGTAATGACGGCCGATTCGCATCGCGAGCTTCATCTTTTGCGGCGGGATACGTCGCGGATAAGGCCAGGAGCTCGCGATATCGTAGACAGGCGCGAGGCGCATGCTGGGCCTGTCAGCGCCCCGGGCGTGGAGCAGTGAGAAATTCTTCGCGTGGGCGTCCGTTGCCGCGAGCAGGTAGACGAGACAAGCGGTCTTCAGCAGGCGGGCGCGGTCGACATCCGGCGCATCGGAGCCCTCGAGCAGGCTCATGATCTGCGCAAAACCTGGACCGCCCTCGTTCTCGTATTTGAAAGCTGGATGAATTCCCAACGCCTGGCAGCAATCCTCCTGATGTATTCGGTGCCAGCGTCCCGCGAGGTGCACCCGGTCGTAGCGCTCGGCGATGAGTGTAGGGATGCCGGCGATGGCCTGCCATTCGGTATTCGCGGCGGCAAGGCCGACGCGTCGCGCCAGTGCGAGACAGAAGTGCTCGTTCTCGGCGAATCCGTCGAAATGGTTCGAGACTGGCTTCAGGATGTGGGTTGTGGGAGTGCGACCTTGCGGGATACCCCAGCGCTTGCGCTGCCGGTCGAAATACAGAGCGGTCTTGGCCTGCGCGCCCGACAGAGAGAACTGTCCTTCCGCAGCGCTCTCCCGGGTCGCGCCTGCATCCTGGGAAAGGTGGCGAATTCGGCGCTCGAGTTCCGCGTCATCCAGCCACTCGATTGCGGCTGTGTTGTTTTCCCCGGCCAGTACGTCATTCAACCGCTCTTCGCGAACGAACTGGACCGCGCCGGCGCAGTCTTCCCCGACGTACGCCAGCAGCGCCACGGGATTGCGCGCCGACACCTGGAACTGACGACCCCATGCATTGAGTGTGCGCTCGTTGTCAGGCAACAAGCCCCAGAGAAAATTGACGAGCGGCGCGCCCGTGTGCCGTCCTGGCCGCAAAGGCAGCGATTGCGATAGAGGGTAGGCACCGCTCCTGTTCAGCCAGGCGTCGGAGTAACCAAAGAAGGTGCGCGAGCTACTCGCCTCGAGCACGCCAGCCACCTGCTCCTCCAGGCAGACAATCAGCCTCACTTTTTGCTCCGGCTGCGCCTCGACCCAGTATGAATGTGTGCGGCGATAATGCCGGAAAGGGAAACTCCTTCGGGCTCGGGTGTAGCGGGCCTGTGCGCCTTCCACGGGACGACACCGGTCTGCAGCCGCACACCGAGGTGACTCAAGGCGCGCAGGACCTTGCCGATTTGCGCCGTTTCTTTGCCCTGCTCGACTTCGGAGATCCACGCCTGGGTCGCGCCAATGGCCCGCGCAAGCTCGGCCTGGGTCAGCTTATGATGGCGTCGCGCTGTGGCGATGATCTTGCCGATTTCGGCGGCGGATTGTGCCCACATGCTCGAGCCTCTATGGCCGATCGACTATAATTGAATATATATCCGATCGGGCATAAACGCAATTATATACGATCGGAGATAATTGCAGCCGCACGGTGAATGGGTTATCGGCCGACACTCACCTATCCCCCACTGTCACGGTCCTGTTCATCGCCCGGGCGCTTCCGCTGGTGAGCGGTGGGTCGAGATCTCAATCCTGCCCGACGGCGGTGCCGAGCCCGGCAGTCAGCGGCTCGCGAAATTTGTTTCCAGGCCAACGACCGTCGGCATGCCGGTGGCCGCCCGGAGCACCTCGCGTGCGAAATCCCAATGAATCGCGGCAATGTGATCGCCCAACGCCGCATCGAGCAGCTGCGAGAGCTGCTCGAGATCGGGTTCGATGAAACGGCCTTCGTCGTCCAACTGCGGATGCGCTTCCACCAGCAGATCGCGATCCACGTGCGTCACTTTTACAGGCTCATTGATCAGCCGCACCTTCGTGCCCACCGGGACCAACGGGAATAGAGCGGCCAGGTCCTCCGGATACATGCTGATGCATCCGTGGGTGACGGCCATGCCCACTGCGACCGGATTGTTGGTCGCATGAATCTCGTAGGTGCCGCCCCCCGCGGCCAGGCGCATTTTGAAGTTGCCGAGGGGGTTGTCGGGTCCAGGGGGAACGACCTTGGGCAGCGGATCGCCGGCCGCGGCGTGTTCCTTCCGGATCGACTCCGTCGGGACCCAGAATGGATGCTCCTCCTTGGTGAGGATCCGGGTGAGTCCCAATGGCGAGCGCCATTCCAGGCGGCCAATGCTCACCGGATAAGTGAGCACGACCGCTTTCTCGCCGTCCCTGGGCTTTGGATAGAAGTAGAGGCGGTGTTCGGGCAGGTTGACGACAATGCCTTCGCGGGGTCCCGACGGCAGTATGTGACGGCCCGGCAACAAGATGCGGGTGTCCTGTCCAGGCAACCAGATATCCACAACGGGATTGGCGCGAATGATCTCCTCGTATCCCACGCTGTGATTGCGCGCGATATCGGGCAACGTGTCCTGATATGTCGACTTTGTGCGTTCGTCCGCTCCGATCACCGCTGAGCCATCCGCGGGCAGCTCGTATACCGTGGCCCAGGCGCACGTGCACACACTCACGGAACAGAGTATCCATCCACACAGCCACAGCCGCGTATCTCGGACCGGTACCGCGCGCGCGCATCGTTGCCTCAGACGTCGCCGCGAGTTGACGCTCGCCCAGGTTTGCCGGGCGTCTGGAGAGTACATGTCGGGTCGCTCCTAAGGACCAGCCGCACGCGCGGGTCCTTGCCGGTCACGAAGAAAATGCAGTGTTCCAGCAGACGTTCCGCGCTGACAATAAAAAACCCGTGCCGTTACAGGACAACCTCGATCCATGATAGTTCGCCGGCGTCTAAACCAACACCGAGGAGTGGGCCGCGACCGTCGGGGAACTCGTTCCCGCCCGCTGCGGCGATAAATTGCCGCCGCCAACGGGGAATCTAACTTGCTGCCACACGAGACCGGCCTTATCCTGACAGTCGAGTCCCACAGCGGAGGTGTATCGTGGAAGTTCATGCGCAAGAGGGCTTCAGAAGCAGCGAAGCAGAGCCATCGGCAGGCTTGGCGGACACCATGGCCCAGGGTGTTGGTTGCGATCAAACCAGTGACGCGCAACAGCCCGTTGGGAACCCCCTCGCGGGGGACTGGCATCCCTGGCGCAGGCGGCTCCCGGGCGGCAATTTCGCGGACGCCAGTCCGTTTGCGCCAATGGCCCAGCTATGCGCGCGCAGGGAGCGTGTGATGGAGACTTTCTTCTACCGCCGTTGCGGAGCTTCGCCAGGCTTCTTGTCCGGGCAGCCGCCCGGAAACGAGAGCGCGGCACCTGCGGAGCGCGCAGAGAGTGCCCCGGTACGATGGTCTCCGAGCGTCAATGTGCGTGAAAGCGGCGACTCGATCTTCATCAGTGTAGATCTGCCCGGCGTACGCAAGGAGGATGTGCAGATCAAGGCGGGCGAAGAGGGAATTGCCATCTCCGGCGAGCGCCGCGCAGCACGTGAGTCGATCGTGAACGGAACAGATCCGTGCTACCGCGTGGCGGAGTGCTGCCACGGCGGCTTTCATCGGATCATTCCGCTGCCGCAGACCGCGCTCATCGAGGCAGCCAGGGCCGGACTGCACGCAGGCGTGCTCGAGATCACGATTCCGCTGCAGCAGAACCGGCGAAGCCGGGAGATCGAGATCGAATGCTGAGGGAGAATCGAACCTCGATCGCCCTGATGCGAACGCCGTGAGCGCCCGTCACCCAGGCGCGCCCTCTATATAGATTGGATTGCCGATCAGCACCAGGTGGGATGCGCCATCGCGGACAGCGTGCGATCACGTGTACCGGCGACATCAATGAAGACGCGGCCGCGTCGAATGGCCGCGACGATTCCGGCTTGCGACAGCATGTCTGCGTAGATCACCGTAGTGGGTGTACCAATCGCACCACTGTTGCGTTGAAGTCGCGAAAGGGTCTCTGGAGATGGGGCGTCCGAGTCGTGCGGCTGGCGGAGCCCGGTCACATTGACGGCTGGCTGCAACGCGTCGTGATTGTCGCTCCCGCCCAGCGCGGTGAGCTTATAGCCCCGCTCGAGCAGGTGCTCCCAGAATGCGATACCGGAGGAGGGCGTGTCCGCATCGGAGGCAGTTACTGTGCGGATGACACCGTCACGCCTATGATGGGCCCGAGGGGCGCGCGCTCGACATCGCGCCCCAGGCTGCGCACGTACAGGCTGGATACGTTGCCATCCAGATAGAGCGCATCGCTGCATTTGAGCTGATCCCGGAACAGCAGGGCGAAGTTGTAGAAATTGACGGGCTCCTCACTGATCGCGAACACGACTTCATTGGCGCTGAGGACGCCGATGCCGTTGCGGATGTTCTGGGAGGTGCCGAGCGGATTGAGGCCGGGATGGATCAGGCCGGCGCTCACCAGCAGCGGGCCGGACTGCGTCGCGAGGATGACGGGATCCTGCAGGGCGTTGTACTGGGAGCTCTCCACGATCCGGGCGCCCGAAGTCGACACGACGAAGACGCCGTTCGGCTTCAGATAGAAATTGCCGAAGCCCGTCGCGAGGTTCAGCCGGTGCACCTGATGGCCGTTCATGACCAATAATCCGAGCGGGGAATAGTCCTCGCGAAACATGCCGGCGTTCATCGCGAACGCCAGTTGCTCCGCGTGTCCCTGCAGGGAATCGGCAACGCGCCGCAGCGACTTGAATGGGGTTCCCGCGGCGTCGTTGAGGAACAATTGCAGGTGGTCGGTACGCAGATCCACGCGGCAGACCACGGACCGCGTTTCCCGAAAGACGACCTCGCCGCATTGCAGCGCAGTTGCGAACGCAGGCGCCATGCTGAAAAGGGCTGCGAGGCAGGCGCGGCGTTTACGCCGTGAGAGTAACCGCTCGATCACGCGCCGAAGTATAAGACGTGCGCGCGGTACACAGAGGCTCTGCAATGCAGAGTACTTGACAGCGCATGGCGGGCGCCGGTAGCGTTCGTCGAGGTCATGCTGGGAGGGCGCGCATGCAGTCCGCCAATGCGGTCAGGATCGATTCTCATGCGGCGGCGACGCTGCGCTACATCCGGGCATCGATGGATGCCGCCGCTTCGGTCGCGGTACCGGGATCCGCCGGCATCGCCATGGGGGGTGTCGGTCTGTTGGCGACGGCGCTCTCGTCGGCTCCCGGCGTGCGCGAGCATTGGCTCGCGATCTGGCTGGCCGCGGCGGTGCTCGCCGGCGGACTCGGGTTTGCGCTGATCACGCGGCCGGCGTCCTCGCGCGCAGTGCTGTTGTCCGGGACTCCGCTGCGCAGGTTTGCACTGTGTCTGTTCCCCGCATTGTTCGGCGGAGCCGTCATGACGGCCGTACATTGGAGCGGCGGCAACCTGCATGCCATTCCCGGGACCTGGCTGCTGCTCTACGGCTGCGCGTTGATCTCCGCCAGCGTGGTGGCGACCCGGACGATCGCGGTGATGGGCGGCGGATTCGTCACGCTCGGGCTCGCCGCGCTGCTTTTGCCCGACGCTCTGCAGATCCCCGTGCTGGGTGTTGGATTCGGAGGGCTGCACATCCTGTTCGGGTTCCTGATCGGAGGATCGACCCATGAACGCCAAATCTAAGGCTGCCGCGCCGCTCGAGGCGACGCCGCGCAAGCGTCCGAAGCTGGCTTCCGTCTCGCTGCCTTCGCCCCGTGAGCCGGTGGCGGCGTCCCGCGAGCCGGAAGACGCCACATTCGACCGGTTGGTGTATGAGCGCGTGCGTCTGGGCATCATGAGCGCGCTCGCGGTACGCGAAGAGCTCACCTTCAGCGAGCTGAAGGCCCTCTTCGATGTGAGCGACGGCAACTTGAGCGCCCATGCGCGCAAGCTCGAGGAAGCGAAATACCTGACCTGCACCAAATCCTTCGCGGAGCGGCGCCCGAAATCGCTCTATCGGCTCACACCGCGCGGCCGGGCCGCGCTGAACCGCTACCTCGATCACGTGGAAGCGGTCATCAAGGCCACGCGGGGCACGTGAGTTTTTTTGCCCTTTAACTCTGCGATACAGAGTACTCCAAAATGCACATCGCAATCATCATGGACGGCAACGGGCGTTGGGCGGCACAGCGCCGCCTGCCGCGCAGCGCCGGCCATCGCGCCGGAGCCAAGGCCGTCGATGCAATCGTGACGGCGGCGGCCCGGCGCGGGATCGGTACCCTGACCTTGTATGCGTTCTCCGCGGCGAACTGGAGCCGGCCGACGGTCGAAGTGAGCGCGCTTTTCACGCTGCTGCGGCGCTATCTGGCCACCCAGACGCAACGGTGCCTCGAGCAGTCCATCCGGATCAATGTGATCGGCCGACGGGACCGGCTCAGCGACGAGCTGCGCCAGTTGATCGAGCGCAGCGAGCGAGCCACCGCCCAAGGCTCGGGCATGCGGCTGCGCATCGCCATCGACTACTCCGCGCAGCACAGCCTGCTCGAGACCTGCCGCCGGCTGCAATCGGCGACCGTCATCGACCGATCGCGATTCATCGAAGAGCTCGCCGCGGTCGATCACGCCAGTGAGGCGGCGCCCGAAGTCGATCTGCTCATTCGCACGGGAGGCGAGCAGCGCTTGAGCGATTTTCTCCTGTGGGAGTGCGCGTACGCGGAGTTATGTTTCGTCGAATGCCTGTGGCCGGATTTCGACGCGCAGGGCTTCGAGCAGGCGCTCGCGGACTACGCACGCCGCGAGCGGCGCTTCGGCGGGATCGGCGCCACCGCCGGCGGCGCGAGATCGAGTCACGGGTAGGAGCCTGTCGGTTCCTACGGCGCCTCTTCCGGTAGCAGGTCGACCTGCTGCGGCATCACGCCGAAATTCTTGAATTCATCCGCGATGTGGGGGTGGAGCGCGGTTGCGGCGGCGAAGTCGCTTTCCGCCGCGGCGGTTTTCTCCTGGCGCAACAGAGCCAGACCGCGCCCATATAGCGCCAATGCGTTCTTGGGGTTCACTTTCAGCGAGGCGTCGAAGTCGGAGATCGCGTGGACGTAGTCGCCCATGCGCAGCCGGACCAGGCCGCGCGTACACAGAACTCCCGTGTTGTTCGAGACCAATCGATTGGCCTTGTTGCAGTCGGCCAGCCCCTGTTCGAGCTCCTGTCCCGAGGCCGCTCTCGCCCAGCAGCGTGCGCCGTAAGCGGCGGGCAGCCGCGCGTCGTGCTCGTGGACGGCAATCCACAGGCCATACTGTGCGATCGCCTGGGGTAGTCTGTGAGCTCGGGTGTAAAGGTGTCCAAGGTCGAGGCGCAGGTCGGCTTGTGGCGCGGCCGCCCGGTCCGCGGCGTCCAGGTCGGCGATGGCGGCGGCTGTGTCGGCAACGGCCAGGCGCAGCTGCGCCCGCACCAGCAGCGCCCGCACGTTGTCAGGTTTGAGTTTGAGTGCCTGCTCGAGGTCGGCTGTGGCCAACTCCGGACGCCCGCTGTTGCCGTAAGCCTCGGCTAGTTCGAAGAAGTATTGCGATTCCTGCGGAGCCAGCTCGCAGGCGCGTGTCAGGTCGGGTATGGCGTGCTCGTAGTCGTGGCGAGCGGCGAAAGCCGCGCCGCGTCGTGCGAAGTCTTCTGCGGTGGCCGGTTCAGCGACGGTTTTCTTTGTCTGGGTCGCGGCTGCCGCCGCGGTACCCGCGGCGGAGGTCGCAGGCGAGGGCGATGGGGCTGGCTCGGCTGGAGCTGTTGGTGTCCCCGGGCCCGATGCAGGCCCCGGGCTCGCCGGCGCCCCCGCGTCGGATGAGCTCGAGTCCGCCTTGGCCGAAATCTCAGGGTCGGGCGCCGTGGTGAGCTTGAATACCGGCCCGCCGTTGTAGGTGAAATAGAGCTTGTGTTGACTGCTGGCGACGTAAATCCGATGCGACAGGAAGAAATCGGCGCCGATCAGCATGTCGGCGCCCGGCAGATCGGTCTCGCCGAAGCGCAGATGAATGTTGCGGATCTCTTCGTTGCCGATCCTGAAGCTCTTGAACGGCGCGATCCAGTTTTTCACGAAGTGCGACCCGAAGCCGTGGACGGCGCCGGCGGGGACGACCCCCGGGCTGTCCGGTTTGATCCCGGCGCGCGCGGCTGCGTGCAGGCCCAGCAGCGATGGCCCGGCGCCGGTGTCGAACATCACGCGGATCCTGGCCCCATCGAGGAATGCCGTGCCGATCGTGTGCGGTTGCTGCGGCGTCGCCGACTCGATGTCCATTTCGGAATACGCTTGTCCTTCCTGCGCCCAGTACAGCAGGTTCGCCGAACGGCAGTCCTTGGGGCGCATGAACCTGATGATGCCGTTGGCCAGGTCGTATTCGTCATCCGCGATCCTGAATACGTTTTGCCCGATGACGCCGGCCGCCCCGCCGCCGATATCGCTGCCGCCGACGATGAACTCCACGCCGGAGATGGGAATGCCCGCAATCGTGAATTGATTGACCCTGGTGACCTGCACCAGCGAGGAGCCGCCGACGCCCTCCAGCGTGAGAGGGAATGGGGCCTGGCGCAGCCTGAGCTTGAATTCGTCGGCGGTGGCCGCCGACATGGTGCTGAAAAACGCGCCGCTGTCGGCCACGAACTGGACGTCCGCGCCGTTGATTTTGGCGGGCACCATCGGCCGCAGCCCGTCCATCGTCACCGCCAGGTGCGCGATCTGTTCCAGCTTGCAACCGCCAAAAGCGCCGGGCGGCGCGAGCGCGAGACCCAGAAGCGCCAGCCAAACGAGGGGGACGCGTCCCAGCATGGGAATACCCTACACCAGGACGCCAGCGGACAGCTAGCGCCCAAGCTTTGCGATCGGCCTGATCGCCTCAGGCGTCACGCTGGCCGCTCCTCCATCGATGGAAGCCCCGCTCGGAGGCGCCGTCAGACGCGGCTGTGTTACTGTCCCGGAAAAGAGGGGGACAGATGAAACGAAGCGTATTCCTCACCAGCGTGCTGCTGGTGTGGGTGTTGGGGCCCGCGTACGCCAGGGAATGCAAGGGCGTCGATTTTCCCGAGCACCTGCAGGCGGGCGGCGGCGACTTGAGTCTCAACGGCCTGGGGATGCGCAAGGCGACGTTCCTCAAGGTCAGTGTCTATGTTGCGGCCTTGTATGCCGCTCGCCCCTCGAACGATGCACGAGCTCTCGTCGATCCGGGTACGCCGGCGGAGCTGATTCTCCAGTTCGTGCGCAACGTAGGCGTCGACGACTTGAAGAATGCGTGGCGCGAGGGTTTTGAAAAAACCGCGAGAGACCAGACGCCCGCGCTGAGCGCGCGAATCGCAACCCTCCAGGGCTGGATGTCGGACATGAAGACGGGCCAACGTCTCGTCTTCGTACGTGAACCCGGTGCGGGCATTCAGGTGAGTGTCAATGGAGCGGTGAAGGGCACCATCCCCGGCGATGATTTCTCGCGGGCGCTCATGTCGATCTGGCTCGGCGCCGAGCCGCCGAATGCGGAGCTCAAGAGCGGCCTGCTGGGCGGACCTTGCGGCTAGCACAGCCTGCGGCCAGCACAGCCTGTCTGGGCAATGACCGCCTGCTGAGGCCGTCCGCAGGCGACGCTAGGCGCTCAACAACGTGATCGTCATCTCGATCGACTGCGCCCCGCCGGGCGCTACGATGAAGACGCCGGGTTTGTCCGTAAAGTCGCCGGAAAAGCCTTCCGGGTCCGCGACGCCATGCCAGGGCTCTATGCAGATGAATCGGGCCCCCGGCTTCGTCCAGACACCCAGGCGCGGTGCGTCGGGATAACTCACCCGAATGCGTGGCCCGTCAGCGGCCCCGTAGGTGACCGAACGGCTGCGCAGCTCATCGAAAATGAGCGCGTCATTTCGAAAGAGAGAATCCTCCAGCGCCAGGCGCCTGTTGGCGACCGGTGTTGGATGGCGCTCCGGCCTCACCAGTCCGGCGGCATCGAGATGCCGGATCGGCGCAGGCTCATCGCTCGCGAACTCGATGAAGTGCGCCGCGCGCTCTCGTCCATAGGGTAGCGGCCAGCGAAAGCCCGGATGATAGCCGAAGCTCGCCGGCATATTCCCGCTGCCCACGTTGCGCACCGCTGTCGTCATCGAGAGCGTGGCGCCGCTCACCGCAAACTCAACATCGAGCTCGAAGCGAAACGGATAGCTCTGCAAAGTGGCCTCGTCGGCCTTCAGCCTGAAGCTGGCGCTCGCCGCCGTGGCCGCCACGATCTCGAACATCTTGCCGCGCGCGAAACCATGCCTCGAGAGGCGGTACGTTTTTCCGCCCAACCGATAGCTGCCGCCCGCCAGCTCTCCCACGATGGGAAAAAGGATCGGCGCGCGTCCGGCCCACACTGACGGATCTCCGTTCCACAGCACATCTTGACCGTCGCGATCGCGCAGGATGGATAGCTGCGCCCCACGAGGATCGATTTCGGCGTGGAGCTCCGGCGAGCTCACAGGTACCCAGGAGTCCTGCTGGTCTGTCATGGACGAAGCTCTCCGGGAGAAAGTCGCAAGGCGGGCAATGATTACAGGGATTGCACGCCCGGGCCAGTCGCACGCCTTCGGTCGCGCCATGCGGTATTCTGCGCTACCCGGACCTTTCTCGAGGATGAGGCAATGGGCAAGAAAATTCTGATGCTCGTCGGCGACTACGTCGAAGACTACGAGTGCATGGTGCCGTTCCAGGCCCTGCAGATGGTGGGTCACACCGTTCACGCCGTGTGCCCGGACAAGAAGGTCGGCGATTACGTGATGACCGCCGTGCACGACTTCGAGGGCCAGCAGACCTACTCGGAAAAGCCGGGTCATCGCTTTACGCTCAACGCCAGCTTCGAGGAGGCCCAGCCGGAACGTTACGATGCGCTGGTGATTCCCGGAGGCAGAGCGCCCGAGTATCTGCGCACGAACCCCAAGGTCGTCGCACTCGTGCAGCACTTTGCCCGTGAGAACAAGCCGATCGCGGCTCTTTGCCACGGCGCGCAGATTCTTGCGGCAGCCGGCGTCATTCGGGGCAAGCGGATTTCGGCTTATCCGGCGTGCGCCGCCGAGGTCAAGTTGGCCGGTGCCGAATACGCGCAGATCAAGGTCGATGAAGCGGTCACGGACGGCAATTTCGTGACCGGTCCCGCGTGGCCGGCCCACCCCGCCTGGCTCGCACAGTTCCTGGCGGTGTTGGGAACTCGCATCACGACCTGAGCACCCCCCTACAATCGGTGGCTCGAACGCGGGTGCTATCATCCGGGGTTGAATCGCTGGCGAAAGGATCGGAACCGGCTATGACCCTGAGAGAGTTGCGCTACCTGGTCGCGCTCGCGGATCGCGCTCATTTCGGGCGGGCCGCCGAAGACTGTCACATCTCGCAGCCCACCCTGAGCACGCAGATCCGCAAGCTCGAGGAATATCTCGGGGTGAGCCTGATCGAGCGCAATGCGAAGTCGGTGTCGCTCACTCCGATCGGCGAGGAAGTGGTGCGCAGCGCCCGCCAGATCGTCTCGCAGGCGGACGCGCTGCTGGCGGCCACCCGGGTGCCCCGCGGGCCGCTGCAGGGACGGCTGAGTATCGGGATCATTCCGACGCTGGGACCTTACTTCCTGCCTTCCTTCATCCCGCTGACCAAGCGCCATTATCCGCAGCTGCAGCTGGCGGTGCATGAGGACCTGACCCAACACCTGCTGGAGCGGTTGCGAACCTACCAGATCGATGCGGCGCTGCTGGCGCTGCCGTTGGAAAACCAGGATTTCGAGCAGTTGCCGCTCTTCGATGAGCCGTTCTGGTTCGCCTGCCCGCCGCAGCATCCGCTGGCGCAGGCGGAGTGGGTCGCGGAAGCCGATCTGAGCGATGAGACGCTGCTGTTGCTGGCCGATGGGCATTGCCTGCGCGGCCAGGCGCTGGCCGCCTGTGGCCGGCAGTTGGAGCCGGACGAAGGCTCGGACGATTTCCGTGCGGTGAGCCTCGAAACGATCTGCCAACTGGTCGCGGCAGGCCTCGGGTGTACGCTGTTGCCGGCCTTGGCGGCGCGACGGCCATTGTCGGCGCAGCCGCCCCTGGCCATACGGCCGATGCGTTTGCGCAATGACAGCCGGCGCATCGGTCTCGTATGGCGCCGTGGTTATCCCAAGGCGCAGGAGCTGGCGCTGTTGGCCAAGCTCGTTCGGGAGAACGCCCCGGAGGGGACACGTCCCGTACGCCTGTAGTCCGCTCTCCTCAGCGCTTGCCGTAATCCAACGGCACACCCTTGCGCTGCGCCAGGATGTAGGACTCGAGCGCCCGCATCTTCGGATCGTCGGGCGCCAGCACCTTGCCCCGCACCGGGTGCTCGATGCACCAGTTGATCATGTCGCGCAACAATGCCACCCGCCCGAGGGTCGGCTGGAATTTCGGATAGGTCTCGGGATGCGTGTTGGCGGCACGCGGATGGCACATGTCGCAGGACACGGCGATCTGGCTGCCCAGCTCGTCGCCGCTGTGGAACACGGTCGAGCCGTACACGGCCTCCTTGTAAGTCTCGGTGTTCCAGACCTTCACGTCCTGGGGCGATACCGCGCCGTAGGTCGAGGATTGACCGCTGCCGACGAGCTTGCTGTTGTCCTCGGGAGGAACCACCTGGTGTGCCTCCACTTCCTCGGCGACCCACTTGTTGTCCGGGTTCTTGGCCTGCCACTGGGCCATCAGTGCATCGGCGATCTTCTTGCCCTCGGCCGCGGTCTTCGGCGTGTCGTTGGGCACCTGCACCGTGGTCTTGTTGTCGCACAGCTTCACCTCCTTGCTGCCGTTGAACCTCACGGGAGGATTGGCTGGATTGGCGGAAGAGGGGCCGTCCGCGAGGACGGGCGCTGCGAGCGTCACCAGCGCCAGAGCGACCCAGGGAGTTGGTTTCATCACGTTCTCCGGAAGCTGTTCGATCAGTAGCTGGCGAGGGTGGGCAGCACCGGCACGGCCTGCCTGCCCGCGCTGCGCAGATAGCTGGCCTTCACCTCGGACGGATTGCGGTTCCACAGGCTGTACAGCTTGTCGACGAGCCCGTCAGGGTGCACCGTGGCGGTGCCGTCGCCGAGCCCATCGTTGGGATCGAAGGGATTGGGGCGGTTCATCTGCACGGTGAGCGCCGGCATGCCCTGTGGCGCATAGGGCCACGGCCACGCGGTCGACAGCATGCCGTGAAAGTCGATGTTGCCGATGCTGTTGGTCAGCACCTGATGGGTATGACCGTGCAGCACGGTGACGTGCTCGAAGCGTTGCAATATCGCCTGGACGTCCTCGGCGTCGTCGGTCCAGAAGTTCCAGGGCCGGTAGAGCTTGTACAGCGGCGAGTGCGAGAACACGATGAGCGGCGTGGAGGCCGGGATCTTCTCCAGGTCCTTCTTCAGCCAGGCGCGCTCCGCGGCTCCGACTTCGAACGCGCTCTGCACCGCGTTGTCGAGTCCCGCCACCGTATGCATGCGCTCCGCCGGTGTCATGCCGCGCGCCGTCCAGAAATCCTTCTCGTGCACGCTCATCAGCACCACGATATGCACGCCCTTGTGGTCGAAGCTGTAATTCTCGTGGCCAAACAGCTCGTTCCAGCGGTGCCCCATGTCGAAGAACCAGTCGTGCTCGCCCACCATCATGTGCACCGGCGCCTTCAGGCTCTTGAGGATCTGCGCGCCGAGGTCCAGCTCTTCCTTGCGTCCGAGCTGCGCCAGATCGCCGCCGAAGACGACGAAGTCCGGCTGCGGATCGAGGGCATTGACATCGTCCACTGCACGCAGCAGCTGCCGCACGAAGCGCTCGTTGGTCCTCTTCACGTACAGGTGCGAGTCGGAGATGTAGGCGAAGGTGAAGCCTGGCCGTGCGCCGCCGCCCTCCGCCGCCGAGGCCACATTGACCGGCAGAAAGCTGTGGAACGGGTGGGTCACGCTCGCGGCCGCCGCAGCGGCAGCCGCGCCGGCCGAAACCTTCATGAAGGTGCGGCGGTCGAGACGCCTCAGCCCTCGGAAGAGGGCGTCGCGCTCTTCGAGGTAACGCGTCTCGACACTCTTGATATGGGGAATGCGTTTGTCCTGCATGGTGGTCACCTTACTTGAGACCGGCCGGGCCCATTACACGGGCCTCGAACGGCAGCACCTGGCGGTGCGCCAGCGCGTTGTCCCGGAACGGTCGTTGTTTCATGGCCTGAGTCTTCTGTTCGCGATAAGCCGCCTCGTTCTCGGCGCCGAAGCGGGAATCGGTCAGGGTGAAGAGGAAGGCGACGAGGTCGTCGATCTCCGACTCACTCAGATCCAGCGGCTCGATACCCCCATCGAGGTAGGGATTCGTTTCCCCGCCCTTGTTGTAGTGATCCACGACGTCCCACAGCGTGTGCAGCGAGCCGTCATGCATGTACGGCGCGGTGAGGCCGACGTTGCGCAGCTGTTCCGTCTTGAACGCGCCGATGTCGCTGCGATTGCGCGTGGTGATGAAGCGGCCGAGCTCCGACATGTCGGTCTCGAGGGCGAGGTTGTCGAGCGCGCGCTCATCGGCACTCGCCTTGATGGCGGCCAGGCCCTTCTGGGCGAGCTGCTCGAAGTTCTGCGTACGGGCCGACACTCCGATGTTGTGGAACAGATTGTCGGTGCCGAGCGGGTTGGAGGCGTTGATCATGTGACAGCTCACACAGCGCGCCTTGCCGCCGAACAGGACGAGGCCCCGCTGCGCGGCAGGGGAGATGGCGTTGGCATCGCCCGCGACATACCTGTCGAAGGGCGCGTCGAGGAAGATGAGCGTGCGCTCGAAGCTGGCGATGGCACGGCCCACATCCTCATAATTCGGCGCCCGGCCATACGCTTTCTGAAACAACCCGGCATAGCTCGGATCGGCCGACAGCGCCTTCATGGCGCTCGCGCTATCGGGGTGGCCCATCTCGATGGGGTTGAGGATCGGCAGTTTGGCCTGCGCTTCCAACGTGGGCGCGCGGCCATCCCAGAACATGCTCTGGAACAGGGCGGCGTTCATCACGGTCGGGGCCGAGCGTCTGCCGAGCTTATCCCCGACCCCCTCCGACACGTTGCGGTGGTCGGTGAACCCGCGGCTCACGTCGTGGCACGTGGCGCAGGACACCGTCCCATCCCGTGACAGGTGGGTGTCGAAGTACAACTTGCGCCCGAGGGCGATACGCTCGGGTGTCTGCTGGTTATCGGCGGGAATGTAGATGTTTGCCCAGGCGACGGGGTCTACCCCCGCGGGCGCGCCGCCGCTGGTGATATGGAGTGCGTCGAGGCGCTGCTGCTGTGCCGTAACGTTCAGGGCGCCATGCGCCCCAGTCGCCGGCGGGGTGTCGGCATACAGCGCCGCGCCTGCAGTAACGGCGAGAAAACCGAGCACGGCGCTTCCTGCTACACGGACATGTGTCGTCTTCATCGTTCCCTCCGCCGGTCCCAGGACCGCGGCGGGACAATGGACGAGACGCGCCGAGGAGGCCAATCGAATGTGTGAATTGGGAACGATAGGCAAATCGAATCGACTCCGACGGTCGTGCCGCGCGATCACGCTCCACTGTCGAGCTTGGGAAGCGCGAAGCGGGCAACGGAATAGCGCCTGTCTGGAACAAGCGAGGCTCAGTTAGCAGCGCAGTCAAGTTTGGTATCATTCGCGGCTTCCCGGTGGCGGTCCCAAGGACCGCTTTCCGGGGCATACCGGAGTCGATGGGACGGGTGAGGGTCGGTAATCCTTGAGAATTCAAGAGGTTAGTGCCTTTTCCGGCGGTCCCGCTCCGCCATCTTCTCTCCAAGCCATCCAGCAACAGACTCATGCTTCAGAGGATCCGGGACGGTCTCCATCGCCATAAATGGCTCGGTTACGTGGTACTGGGCGCGCTTGCGCTCGTGTTCGCCGCGTGGGGTGCCTATGGCATCGTGAACCTCAACATCGACAACGCCAATTACGCCGCGGAGGCGGACGGGCAAAAGATCTCCATCCAGCAGGCGCGTAACGCGTGGAGTCGCGAGGAGGGGCGCCTGCAACAGAGCTTCGGCGGCGCTGACCTTCCGGCGGCCTTGCGGGACCGGTTTCAAGACCAGGTGCTCGAGGGCCTGATTCGGGACGCGCTACTGACACAACGGACGCATGACCTCGGGTACCGGGTCAGCGAGGCCGACGTGCAGGACGCCATCCGCAACGAGCCGGCATTCCAGATCGAAGGGAAGTATTCGCCGGAAGCGGCCAGGGCGGCTCTCGCACAGGCGGGATTGTCAGTCCCGCAGTTCGAGGCCGAGCTGCGGAGCTCTTTGCAGAGGACTCAGCTCGAGAACGGCATCCGGGCATCCGACTTCCTCACGCCTCGCGAGATTGCGCAGGCCGAGTCGCTCCGGAACGAGCAGCGCGAAGTGCGCTACGCCGTTTTGCCCGTCGATAAGTTCCCGGGAGCTCCGATCGATGACGCCGCCGTGCAGGCCTATTACAAGGCTCATCAGGCGGAGTTCATGAGGCCTGAGTCGGCGCATCTGCAGTACGCAGAGCTCCGGTTGGACCAGCTCGCAGCGCAGGTGCCGGTCACCGACGCCGACCTGCATGCCGCGTATGAGAAGAACAAGAACACCTATGTCATCCCCGAGCGGCGGCATGCGCGTCACATTCTGATCGCGGCGACCAAAGACGATGCGGCCGATCGCAAGCTGGCGGAGGACGTCTACGCGCAGGCCAAGGCCGGCAAGGACTTCGCGCAGCTCGCCAAGCAGTATTCGAAGGATCCTGGGTCGGCGGACAAGGGCGGCGATCTCGACTGGGCCGATCGCAGCAGCTTCGTCGGTCCGTTCAGCGACGCACTGTTCGGCATGTCGGTCGGGGAGATCCATTCTCCCGTGAAGACACAGTACGGCTATCACATCATCCGCCTGGACGAGATCCAGCCCGGCAAGACCAAGTCCTTCGAGGAAGCGCGGCCGGAGCTCGAGGCCGAGGTGCGCCGCAACCGCGCCACCGACCGCTTCGGCGAGATCCAGGAGCAGCTGCAGACCCGGCTCGAGCAGCCGGGCGCCGACCTCGATGAGATCGCGAAGGAATTCAAGCTGCAGACCGGCGATGTACCACAATTTCTGCGCGGCACCGGCGGCGCCCCGCTCGGGGCGGCTCCCCAGCTGCAGGAGCTGGTGTATGGCGATTCACCGGTCGGGACGGGTCATGTCGGCGGCCCGGTGCTCCTGGGCGATGACCGCCTCGTGCTCGTGAAGGTGCTCGACCGGAAAAAGCCGGAGCCGAAGCCCCTGGCCGAGGTCCGTGACGGCATCGTCGCCACTCTGAAGAAGCAGAACGGCACCGATGCCGCTATCAAGGCCGCCGACGCCGCAAAAGCCAAACTCGATGCCGGCACCCCGTTCGACGAAGTCGCGAAGGACTTGGGAGTGACCGCGGAGCCAGCGCGCTTCGTCGGGCGCACGGATCCCGCGGTCCCGGCACAGATTCGCTCGCTCGTGTTCGATGTTCCCAAACCGGGGGACAAGCCCGTGTATCGGGCGTTGAAGCTCGACAACGGGGGCGCCGCGGTCGTGGCCGTGACCAAACTGCGCGCCGATTCCGGAGAAGCCAACAAACAGCTGCAGGCCACGCAGACCAAACAGGAAACCGACCGTCAGGGGATGGGTGAAGCCATGGCCTACCTCGAGGACGTGCGGCGCACGGCAGACGTGCGCAAGAACCCTAAAGCCTTCGAGTAGCAGGCTGAAAGGGCCGCCTGACCAATGATCGCCTGCCGCCTCCTCGTCACGGCGATCATTAGTCGGACAGGTGCCTGAGCTCCGGCGCGGCGCGAAGGATACCTTCCGATGGCCGTCGCCACTGCAGCATCGGGAGCCCGTGGACCTACCGCCGGGCCAATACTTGCGGCCATGGCGGCAGGGGCCATCGTCGGGTGGCTCCTCGGTCCGACAGGCCGACTCGGTGGCCTGGATTTCCTGCCGCTGTTCGACTTTCTCGGCACCATCTTCATCAACATGCTGAAGATGGTGGTCGTGCCGTTGATCTCCGCATCGATCATCACCGGTGTCGCAAGCCTCGGCTCGGGCCGCGATCTCGGACGGCTCGGGATCAAGACGCTATCGTTCTACATCCTCACGACGCTTCTCGCGGTTTTGACCGCGCTGACCCTCGTCAATCTCGTCAAGCCGGGAATCGTCAATGGCGAGCCCGCGAAAGCGCTGCTGGCGCTCGAGGCGCAGGCGGACACGGTGACCGCGACCGTGAAGGAGCACACCTCGACAGGAGTCCTCGAGACACTGCTCAGCGCGGTGCCGTCCAACATCGTCGAGGCTGCCGCCGGCAACAAGCTGTTGGGCGTGATGTTCTTCAGCATCCTGTTCGGATTCTTTCTCGCCCGCATCGAGTTGCCCTACCGGCAAACCCTGCTGGATTTCTGGCAAGGCTTGTTCCGGGTCATGATGCGCATCACCGGTTTCATCATGAGCCTCGCGCCGATCGGCGTGTTCGGTCTCACGGCCCGGGTCATCTCCAAGTCCGGGGTGCACGCCGCTGGACCGATACTGGAATTCGGAGCCTGTGTGGCGATCGGTATCGTGTTGTATGCGGTGATCGTGATCCCGCTGCTCATGCGGCTGGTGGGCGTGTCCCGGCCGTATCGCCTGTTCTCGGCGATGAGTCCGGCGCTCTTGACCGCCTTCTCCACGGCCTCCTCGGCAGCGACCCTGCCGTTGAGCCTGGAATGCCTCGAGAAGAGGGCGCATGTGTCGGAGCGCATCGCGAGCTTTGTCATGCCTCTGGGCACATCGATCAATCACGTCGGCAGCGCACTGTACGAATGCGCCGGCGCGATGTTTCTGTGTCAGGCTTACGGCCTGCAGCTTACCTTTGGCGCGCAATTCACGGTCGTCACACTCGCACTCATCACTTCGATGGGCATTGCCGGCATCCCGGCCGCCTCACTCGTCGCGATCGCCGTGATCCTCTCCGCGGTCGGCCTGCCTCCCGAAGGCGTCGGCGTCCTGTTGGTTCTGGACCGCCTGCTTGATATGGCTCGCACCGCACTCACCGTTTTCGCCGACGCGGCCTGCTCCGTCATCGTCGCCCGCCTCGAGGGCGAGAAAGACGTCCTGACCGACGTGTAATCCAGACGTCGTCCCCCGACGTCCCTACAGCGTCGCACCTCGCACGCTATCTCACCACGGTGTCGACGACGTAAGAGATCGCGCATTTTCATCGATAAATTATGTGTTTTGCCCAGAAATGAGGGCTAGGCACTCATGTTCGAAAGCGCTAACGTGGGTGCCTTATGAGACCCATACCGAGCGGCGCCCTTGTTTGGGACAAGGACAAAGCGCTGTCGAACAAGCATAAGCTTGGGATCAAGTTCGAGGAAGCCGGAGACGTCTTCCTGGATCCGCTTGCGGTCATTTGTCCTGATCCCGGCAACGGCCGGCGCGAGGACCGTTGGACTGCCGTGGGAGTGTTGAAAAACGGCATCCTGGCCGTCGTGGCTCACACTTTCGAGGAGCGGGCGGACGGGGCACGCGTGCGCATCATTTCCGCGCGCCGGGCGACGAAGCATGAGCGATCGGAGTACGAGACAGGTAAATGCCCGGTCCGGGAGCCCATGATGACACACGAATATGACACCGATGCCGACGAAGATGATGGAATGGAAGTCGAATACGACTTCTCGAACGGAGTGCGCGGCAAACACTATCTGCATAATGCTGTCATCAGCTTCCCGATCTATCTGGACACGCACGTGCTCGAGCATTTCTCGGGCGTTGCCCGGTCCCGCGACCTCGAGACTTGCGAGCTGCTGAACGAGATCCTACGGCCTCAGATGCCCGGCGGTCGCGCTTCGGACTACCCCGGCACGGTCGCGAACGTCCGCTTCCCGATTTTCATCGATAACCGGACCCTCGGCTACTTTCACGGCCGCGCGATAGCCACCGGCATCCCAGGGGAGGAGTTGATAAACGAAGTCCTGCGGCAGTACGTAAAGGCCGCGGGCTACGTCGCTCCGGGCTTTTCCACCGAACCCCGCTAGTCGAAACTTGCCCATACGAGACCGGGAGCCTGCGATGACTGAAGAAGACGAATCGGAGTTGGAGGGTAAATTCGACTTTTCGAATCCCATCCGCGGTAAATTTGCGAACGTTCGCTTTCCCATCTTTATCGATAATTCGATACTGGGCTACTTTCATGTACGCGCGCGAGCCACGGGCATCAGAATGGAGGAACTGGTCAACGAGGCCTTACGGCATCACGTAAACGCTGCCGGCTACGTCCCTCCCGTTTTCCCCGGCGAATGAGAAACCAGGAAGTTTCGAGCCACCAGCGAGTTGCGCAATGCAATGGAGCGCGAGCGCCTGTGAAGGCGGATAATACGCTCATGCCGCTCATGGTCCCGCGCACTCTGAAGTTGAAGGTCCGTCCCGAAGCGTACGGATGGTTGAGTGCGGCTGCGGTCGAGGTAAATCACGTCTTCAATTTCTGCAACGAGACTTAAAAGCGGTCAGCACGCGGTGCCGGATCTGTGTCGCGTCCTCGATCCTTCTTCAA